>NZ_RCOB01000023.1:0-13396 GCF_004307665.1 Pseudomonas sp. Sample_16 | reverse complement strand
TCAAGATTAAATTCCGAAACCCCAATTGCGAAAGCAGTTGGGGTTTTGTTTTGTCTGGAGAAAAGCACCGTAGGACCAAAAAAGGGATGTCTCCGATGGGGCATCCCTTTTTTGTGCCGCATCGTTAATGAGCCTTCAAGGGAACGCTATCACTGGCCGATAACCTTAAGGTCAAGCGATCTTCACTTCTCACTCTTTCATTGTATTTGCAGTTCAAGAGAAAACGCTTGATAGGTTGTGGCTACTGGCTATCATCTGCGCGCCATGAGGGTCGTGCAGTTGATCTTCTTTGTGTGTTTGTCTTTCGGCTTTTCTTCTTAATCTGCCTGGAAATCTTCGATGCTGTCGTATCACCAAAAGAGTTTTCTGATCGTCGATGATTTCTCGGATTTCCGCAGTTCCGTCAGGTCCATGTTGCGGGAGTTGGGTGTCAAGGATGTGGACACAGCGGACACTGGCGAACAGGCGCTGAAAATGTGTTCGCAGAAATCCTACGATTTCATCTTGCAGGATTTTCATCTGGGCGATGGCAAGAAGAATGGTCAGCAAGTGCTCGAAGACTTGATGATCGAGAAGCTGATCAGCCATGAAAGCGTGTTCGTCATGGTCACCGCCGAGACCAGTCAGGCCATGGTACTCAGCGCGTTGGAACACGAACCCGATGCTTACCTGACCAAGCCCTTCAACCGTTCCGGCCTGGCCCAACGCCTGGAGCGCCTTGAGCAGCGCAAGACGTTACTCAAGCCCATTCTTCAGGCGCTCGACCGTGGTAAACCGGTTGAAGTGCTTAACGCTTGCATCGCCCTGTGCAAGCAGGACATTCGCTATTCGCCGTTATGTCTGCGTTACCGCGCCGATGCGCTGCGTGACCTCAATCAGAATGAGGCGCTGGAGCGGCTCTACGACAGCATCATCGCGGACCGACCTTTGCCTTGGGCGTTCGCCGGGCTTGGCAAGTTGCTGTTCAAGCGTGGTCAGGTAGCACAGGCCAAAGGTGTCTACGAAAAAGCATTGAAAGTGTTTCCGATGATGCCGGCACTTTATGATGGCATGGCCGATGTATTGGTCGCCGAAGGCGACACCAGGGCTGCCCAGAAAGTACTGGAAGAAGCCATCCGCCTCTCGCCTTTGGCCGTCCGCCGCCAAGCGCAGTTAGGCAAGCTGGCCATGACCAACGAAGATTTTGATACGGCCTCCAAAGCCTATCGCCAGGCTGTTGCTCAGGGTGCGCAGTCCCGCTTCAAGGATGCGGAAAGTAACCTCGGGCTGGCCCATGCCTTGATCAGCAAAGGTAGCGAAAAAGGTCTGGATACTCGTACCCGACTGGAAATCAACACAACGCTAAGTGCCGTGGCCAAGGAGAACCCGTCCGACCCAGGCCTGCAAATCCGTGCACGGCTGATGAAGGCGACCAGTCTGTTACTCAATGATGCCGAAACCGCGGAAAAGCTCACGGAGCAGGCGATGATGCGCCTTGATGGCATGGAGCAATTCATGAGTGCCGAGGCGGCGTTGCTGGTTGCCAAGCAATTGCAAATGCTCGGTCAAGCCAGCGCAGGGGCGTCGATGTTGAAAAACTGCGCAGAGATCTACGGTGACGACCCGACGGTCATGAAGGGCATCGCCAAGCTGACCGATGACCCGACAATTCTCAATTCCGGTAACGCGGCTGCCGACCTTAATCGCCAGGGCGTACGCGTGTACAAGACTGGCAATCTGGTGGAAGCCCGTGAGGTGTTTCGTAAGGCCCTGGCGCTGCAGCCGAAGAACATCAGTATCGCGCTGAACCTGGCACAGGCGCTGCTGCATGGCACTGATACCGCTGTGGCGTCGGCCGAACTCGAAGAATGTCGCACTTGCCTGAAGATGGTTGGATTGATGCCCGACTCCGACGCTCGTTATCCGCGATATCAGAAGCTCAAAAGCAAGGCGTTTGGCGAATGAACGACAACTCGCAATCCCTCGATTTCTCTACCGTGATCGCGTCCACCGTGCACGACATGAAAAACTCGTTGGCCATGTTGATGCAGGCCCACAGTCAATGGCTGGCGGGATTGCCAGAGCCGACGCGGCATACACCGGAACAAGGGGTGATCGAGTTCGAGTTCGCTCACCTCAACGGTATGCTCGTGCAACTGCTGGGCTTGTACAAGCTGGGCGTCAACCAGATGCCATTGCAACCGGCCTACCACGAACTGGATGACTTCATCGAAGCGCAGCTGGCGTGTCATCAGGATGTGTTCGTCAGTCGTGGTATCGCCGCGACGTTTGAAGTCGATCCCCTGAGCCCATTGGGTTTCTTCGACCGTGAATTGATCGCTTCAGTACTGGCCAATGCGATCAACAATGCCATTCGTTATGCGCGTCATGCGGTTCTGGTCAGTGTCAGCGACGAGGCGGGGCAACTGGTACTGACGGTCAACGACGATGGTGACGGTTATCCTGAAGAGATGATTGAACGTCAGGCGGATTACGTACAGGGCATCAATCAGAGCAGTGGCAGTACGGGCCTTGGATTGTATTTCGCCGGCCGGATTGCGGCTTTGCATCAGCGCAATGGTGTCGGCGGGCGTACCGAAATCGGCAACGGCGGCCCATTGGGTGGCGGTGTGTTCAGTATTTATTTGCCCTGATTTTTTCTGCCGCAAAGCTTTTTGTTGGGCGTTGCTTGATATTCCGAACACGTGAAGCCTATTTTGTACGGGTCGCCGTTCGCGGCTCGCACAATAACAAGGATTGCGTCATGACAACCGATGGCCTGGCCTCACTCGCGCAGCGATTGACGGGCATTGACGAGATTGAATGTGTTACGCCGGATCTGAATGGCGTACCGCGGGGCAAAGTGATGACCGCGGACGGTTTCCTCGAGGGGCGGCGTCTGCAGTTGGCGCGGGGCGTACTGTTGCAATGCATCATGGGCGGATATCCGCCAGCACGATTTTATGGCAGCGATGACGGTGACCTTGCGCTCGTTCCAGATGCGAGGCAGATCCACCGTTTACCCTGGAGCAAGCAGCCGCGTGCGTTGGCCATCTGTGATGCGGATGAGCTGACCGGGGAAAGCTCCAACCTGTCGACTCGCGGTCAACTCAAGGCTGTTATCGCGCGTTACTCCGAGCTTGGCCTGGCGCCGGTGGTGGCGACCGAACTCGAATTCTTTGTCTTCGCCCCCAACCCCGACCCTGGGCAGCCGTTCCAACCGCCGGTGGGCCTGGATGGTCGTCGCGAAGACGGTCATTCGGCATTCAGTGTGAGTTCCAACAGCGGCTTGCGGCCGTTTTTCAACGAGGTGTATGAGTGCATGGCGGCGCTGGGGTTGCCGCGCGATACGTTCATGCATGAGATGGGTGTCAGCCAGTTCGAGATCAACCTGCTGCACGGTGATCCGCTGTTGTTGGCGGACCAGACTTTCCTGTTCAAGCATCTGCTCAAGGAAGTTGCGCTCAAGCACCATCTGACGGTGGTCTGCATGGCCAAACCTCTGGCGCATACCCCTGGCAGTTCGATGCATATTCACCAGAGCATTGTCGAAATCGACACCGGGCGGAACGTGTTCAGTGATGACGCCGGGCAACCGACGGCGATCTTCCGGCAATTCATTGCCGGGCAACAAGCGGGCATGGCGGATTTCACAGCGTTGTTTGCACCGAACGTCAACTCGTACCAGCGCTTGTGCCATCCTTTTGCATCGCCGAACAATGCTTGCTGGTCCCATGACAACCGGGCAGCGGGTTTGCGCATTCCGGCCAGTTCACCTGCTGCTCGTCGGGTTGAAAACCGCTTGCCCGGAGCTGACGCCAACCCTTATCTGGCGATTGCCGCCAGCCTTGCAGCGGGCTTGCATGGCATTGAACACAAACTCGAGCCGAGCGAGCCGATCCAGGGTGAATTCGAAGTACCGGATAATCTTTCATTGCCGTGTACCTTGCATGCAGCTCTCGAACGTCTGAAGCGTAGTCACTTGGCGAAGGAACTGTTCGGCAAGGAGTTCATCGAAGGCTACATCGCTTCGAAGACCATGGAGTTGACCAGCTTCTTTGATGAAATTACTCCCTGGGAGCGCCGTGTGCTGGCCGCCCAGGCCTGACGTATCGCTGCTGCCGGGCTGTCGTTCTGACCGCCCGGTATTTACTGCAAGGAGCCGCTCGGAACGCCGATGCGCCAAATCTGGAAATCCTTTCGAGCGCTGTATTTCGCCTCGCTGATGATGTTGATCGGCTCAGGCCTGTTGAGTACTTACCTGGCATTGCGCCTGGCTGCCGATCATGTCGACAGCCTTTGGGTCGGTGCGCTGATGGCTGCCAACTATTTCGGCCTGGTGCTGGGCGGCAAGATCGGCCATCGGCTGATTGCCCGGGTCGGACATATTCGAGCCTATTCAGCCTGTGCCGGGATCGTCGGTGCGGCGGTGCTGGGCCATGGTCTGGTCAACTGGCTGCCTGCGTGGCTGTTCCTGCGGGTGATCGTCGGCCTGGGCATGATGTGTCAGTACATGGTGATTGAAAGCTGGCTCAACGAGCAGGCCGAAGCCAAGCAGCGCGGGCTGGTGTTCAGCGGCTACATGATCGCCTCTTACCTTGGGTTGGTGCTCGGTCAGCTGATTCTGGTCATGCACCCGGGGCTCGGGCTTGAGCTGCTGATGCTGGTAGCGTTGTGCTTCACATTGTGTCTTGTGCCGGTGGCTCTGACGCGACGCATTCACCCTGCGCCTTTGCATCCTGCACCGATGGAACCCCGGTTCTTTATCAAACGCGTGCCGCAATCCTTGAGTACGGTACTGGGGGCGGGCTTGATCGTAGGTTCGTTCTACGGTCTGGCCCCGTTGTATGCCTCGCAGCAAGGGTTGTCCACCGAGCAGGTGGGTCTGTTCATGGGTAGCTGCATTTTTGCCGGGTTGTTGGTGCAATGGCCGTTGGGCTGGTTATCCGATCGCTATGACCGGGCGCTGTTGATCCGCAGTTTCGCGTTTTGTCTGGCACTGGCTGCTCTGCCACTGGCGATTTTGCCGCAGGTACCGCTGGAGATTCTGTTTGTCGCCGGTTTTGTCTGTTCGCTGGTGCAGTTCTGCTTGTACCCATTGGCAGTCGCGTTCTCCAATGACCACGTCGAAGGTGATCGCCGGGTGTCCCTGACGGCGATGTTGCTCGTGACCTACGGTGTTGGCGCGAGTATCGGACCCCTGGTTGCAGGCGTGCTGATGAAGCTGTTCGGCAGCCAAATGCTTTATGCATTTTTCAGTTTCTTTGCGCTGGTGCTGGTGTGGCGTATTCGTCCGAAAGCGGTCACCAATTTGCATCAAGTGGAAGATGCGCCGCTGCATCACGTGGCAATGCCGGACAACATGACAAGTTCACCGCTGGTGGCCTGCCTCGATCCGCGTGTTGATGAGCAAGTCGTGCAGGATCAAATGCAGAATCCGATTCCGTCCGAGCCGACGACCGAATCGGTGACACCGGCCGATGCCCCGCCAGAAGATCCGGATGAGGGCAGGGAACAGAGTTTCACTGAAGCCAGGCCTTAACATTCAGCCAAAAAAAACGGGCAGTCACCGCAAGGGGCTGCCCGTTTTTTTATGGGTGTGTCCTGTCAGAAATCGTCTTTGTCGAAGCGCCGTGCTTCGCGTTGCAGCTGATAGACAAAGCGCTCGACTTGCCGTTGCACCAGCCCGCTCATGTTATGGAAGCGTACGCCGGCGAAGGTCGTGGAGATTCTTTCTTCGAAGTGCAGGTAGCGCAGTTCGACCGGCGCAGTCATCTTGCCGAAGGGCAGGGCAGCCGAGAAGCGGTCATAGACCTGGCCCAGTTGCAGGCTCTCTGTGATGTCTCCGTCAAAGCGCAGCTTGCAGCCGGTGGCGGAAATGTCCAGCAGCTTGCCGTTGATGGCCGCCTTGAGTTTTTCACCGTCCAGGTCGACGTTGACCAGTTGTGCCAGCTTCAATGCCGCGCGAAAGGCATTGCGACGCTGGTGGTAGACCACTTCATCAGGCAGAGTGCCGCGGTAGCAACGACCGCCACCGGATTCGTCGATGGTCAGCGGGCCATTGCTTTCCCAGGCGATGCGCACGCCGTCGTGAAAGCCTTCAACCTTGAAGGGTTCGCCAGCCAGCAGAAAGCGTTCGCCGTCACGGGGAATCATTTCGTCCAGGGCAATCATGTTGCTTTCACGGTCGATGTCCACCAGATAGCTCTGGAAGCGCTGGCTGCGCTCATGGAACGTGATGATCAGCGGGTCATGACTTTCTTGCAGTTGGCGCAGGTTGCCGGAGATTTCCAGGGGCGTGCTGAGCACCTTGGGTGGCTGCGGAGCATCTTCCGCATTTAAGGCATTGGACACGGTTAATCAATCTCCAGACAAATTTTGACTACGGCTAGCCAGCATTTTGCCAGCATGTTTCGCGTCTTGATAGAGCGCGCTCATCGACAGGTCAAGCCTGACTGAGCGGACGCGGTTTCACAAGCTTGGAAAATGTTCCGCTGGCATCGTAGAGCGCTGGAGGTTCGCCGCCGGTAAGGATTTTCAGCTGGGTGGCCGTGGCAACCTGCTGGACGACGATCGACTGACCGTTGTTGGCATTGGCGGCCTGGCATTGGGATAGAAGATCGGTGAGGACATCGCTTTGAGAAAGCAATGCTTCGCCAACGCTGGACTGGCTGGCCAATTGCTCAAGGCCGCTACGGTTGGTTGGCAAATTGAGACTGGCGAGAATTTCGCTGCGCTTGCGGCCATGCTGTTCCAGCAGAATGATCAATGCCTGCTTCTGCGCCAGGATGCCTTCAAGCAGGACCATGTCGCGACCATGCAAGGCAAGGGATTCAGTGCGCAGTAACTCCAGCAATTGTTGCGCTGGAGCAAAATCGTCGGTGATCAGTTGCAGTAAATTAGTGTCGTGCATGGCTGGCCTTGGGTTTTAAGCGTCCAAAAGCCTCGCGCCGGCCCGTGGCCTAGCGCTGGGCTTCGAAGTTGAGCAGTTTGCTGGCTACACGGTTGCTGTCGACTTTGTAGCTGCCATCGGCAATCGCTGCTTTCAACTCGGCCACCCGGGCTTTGTCGACAGCGGGCTGATCGCGCAGCGTATCAGTGACCTTTTGCAACTGTTGAGCCTCATTGCTGAGATGTACCGATTCCCCGCTCGTGACGGTGCTGGCCTGTTCGGCCGGGGTATTCAGCGGCGCGGATTTGCCGGCATCGGCGGTTTCCTTGGCAACGCTGGTACGTGTACTGCCCGTGAGTGACGAGGAGCTGTTCAAACGGCTGAAATCGATGACCATGATAAAAAACCTCTGGGAATTTGGACGCTTGCCATGTTTTCGGCCATACCCCGAAAAACTTTAGGCTCATTTGAAAAATGAGCTTGCGCGCGCCAGCGCTTGCCCCGCACAGGACACAGTTTAGGGAACGGCCCCGCTTAGCGCCACAGGCAGACCGCCTACATGGACACCTCGACCTGCCCCGGCGCGATGACTTGCGCCTTGATCACTCGATTGGAATTGAGGTTCTTCACCCTGATTTGTTCGCTCAAGCCACCGTTGGCCAGTGCTTCACCGGGCATGCGCACGCTGAGCGTACCACTGCGGGCGGTAATCACCACCTGATCGCCTTTGCGAATGACTTCTGCCTGTTCGATGTGCACGAGGCTGATGACCTGGTCATTGACCATTGGTCGGGTCAGTCTCTGCCCGATGGCCTGATCCACGGAGGTCAAATAGCCCTGGGTGAGCAGGCTGACATCGCGCTCTCGCAGCGTGATGTCAGCGGGTTCGACAATACCGGCGCGGCGCAGGGGCCGAGTGGTTGTCACAACGTCGCGAAACAGGCGGACTTGAGCGGGTACGAACACTGTCCACGGGGATGAACCCTCGCAGCGAACCTTTACCGTTACCCGACCCAACGGCTTGGCCGGACTCTCCAGCGTGGCTGTCAATTCCTTGTCACACATCGGCATGCGCAGGCGTGGGTCGAGTTGGTTGACCTGGATCTCGTAGCGACCTTCGGTTTGACTGGTTGCCAGATAGTCCTCTACGGTGAACTCAAGAAAGCCCTGAGTGACGCCGATAAGCATGTCAGGCAAGGTAACTGCGTCAGCAAGGGCAGGGCTGCCAGCGTGGCACAGGCAAGCAGCCGCCAACACACCGAGCCATTGGCGGAGCGGTGTGGTCAGGCGTCGGAAAAATGTCGGTTCTGTGTTCATGGAAAGATAAAAAGCAAGCGCCGTGCCGTTTAGAGATGAATGTGCGTCGCAACAACACTTAGCGTTGGTGTAGGAGTCTGGGCATGGCTGGTGTAATGGATTCGGTGAACCAGCGCACGCAACTGGTGGGGCAGAATCGCCTTGAGCTGTTGTTGTTCCGTCTCGACGGCCAGCAGCTTTACGGGATCAACGTGTTCAAGGTTCGGGAGGTGCTGCAATGCCCCCAACTGACGCTGATGCCTAAATCCAGTCCTGTCGTGTGCGGTGTGGCAAATATTCGGGGGGCGACCATTCCGATCCTCGATCTGGCAATGGCGACCGGCTCCGGTGCTTTGAAGGACAAGAACAATCCCTTCGTGATCATCACGGAGTACAACACCAAGACCCAGGGCTTCCTGGTGCGATCGGTGGAACGCATCGTCAACATGAACTGGGAGGAGATTCATCCGCCACCCAAGGGAACGGGGCGCGATCACTACCTGACAGCCGTGACGCGGGTCGACAATCAGTTGGTGGAAATCATCGACGTCGAAAAAGTGCTGGCGGAAGTGGCACCGACACCGGAAGCGATTTCGGTCGGCGTGGTGGATGTGGAGACCCAGCACAAGGCGCTTTCATTGCGCGTGCTGACGGTCGATGACTCGTCGGTGGCACGCAAGCAGGTGACGCGTTGCCTGCAGACGGTGGGCGTGGAAGTGGTGGCGTTGAACGACGGTCGGCAAGCGCTTGATTACCTGCGCAAGCTGGCCGACGAGGGGAAGAAGCCGGAAGAAGAGTTCCTGATGATGATTTCCGACATCGAGATGCCGGAGATGGACGGGTACACGCTGACGGCCGAGATACGCAACGACCCTCGCATGCAAAAGCTTCATATCATCCTGCATACTTCGTTGTCGGGTGTGTTCAATCAGGCGATGGTCAAGAAAGTCGGTGCCGATGACTTTCTGGCCAAGTTCCGTCCTGATGACCTGGCATCCCGGGTAGTTGACCGGATCAAAGCAGCAGACATTAGCTAGGGGCGTTCGGCCCCCGGCAGTCAACACGATTTAAGAGGCGGCAGCATTGTCTACGGGTAATTTGGATTTCGAACAGTTCCGGGTATTCCTGGAAAAAGCCTGTGGCATTTTGCTCGGTGAAAACAAGCAGTACCTGGTCTCGAGCCGTCTCAACAAACTGATGGAGCAGCAGGGCATCAAGTCGTTGGGTGAGCTTGTTCAGCGCATGCAGACCCAGCCGCGCAGCGGTTTGCGCGAACAGGTTGTGGACGCCATGACCACCAACGAAACCCTGTGGTTTCGTGACACCTATCCGTTTGAGGTGTTGAAGAACAAGGTGCTGCCCGAGGCGATCAAGGCCAGTCCGGGCCAGCGTCTGCGGATCTGGTCGGCAGCCTGTTCGTCGGGGCAGGAACCGTATTCGCTGTCGATGTCCATCGACGAGTTCGAGCGGGTCAATATGGGCCAATTGAGGATGGGCGTGCAGATTGTTGCTACCGATCTGTCCGGCACCATGCTCAACAACTGCAAGACCGGCGAGTACGACAGCCTGGCCATTGGTCGCGGTCTCTCACCTGAGCGGCTGCAGCGATACTTCGACCCGAAAGGGCCGGGACGCTGGGTGATCAAGGCGCCGATCAAGAGCCGGGTTGAATTTCGCTCGTTCAACCTGCTGGACAGCTACGCAAGCCTGGGCAAGTTCGACATCGTGTTTTGCCGCAACGTGTTGATCTACTTCTCTGCTGAAGTGAAGAAGGACATCCTGTTGCGCATTCACAGTACGTTGAAGCCGGGCGGCTATCTGTTCCTCGGCGCTTCCGAGGCGCTGAACGGATTGCCGGATCATTACCAGATGGTCCAGTGCAGCCCGGGGATCATTTACCAGGCGAAATGATGCGAAGCAGCAGACTTAAAAACGGGAGTCCTCAGGGGCTCCCTTTTTTATGCCTGCCGTTTTCCATTACCCAGGGAGCGTGTTGCGTGGTGCAAGCGGCAGAAAAGCGGCATTCAGCGGAAACCGGTTGCCGCTTTTCTGGCATTGCCGCTTTGCCACTGCGCGCAAAGCCCCGGTTTACGGGCTTTTTTGAATTGGCATGACGCTTGCTATGTCCATCCTACGAAAAATCAGGTCACCCGAAGGTTTCCCGACATGAGCATCAGCTTCGATAAAGCGCTCGGCATTCATGAAAAGGCTTTGGGCTTCCGCGCGCAGCGTGCCGAAGTCCTGGCCAACAACATCGCCAACGCCGACACCCCGAACTACAAGGCGCGGGATCTGGAATTCTCGAAAGTGCTCGAGGCTCAGAACGATAAAGCCAAGAACGGCACATTCGCCTTGAACATGACCAACAGCCGACACATCGAAGCCGAAGGCCTGGGCAATGGCGACGAGTCGCTGATGTACCGCACGCCGATGCAACCTTCGATCGACCAGAACACCGTGGACGCCCAACTGGAACAGTCGAACTACGCGGAAAACTCCGTCAACTTCCAGGCCAGCTTCACCCTGCTCAACAGCAAATTCAAAGGGCTGGTGTCAGCCCTGCGCGGAGAATAAGCCATGTCTCTATCCAGTGTTTTCAACATTGCCGGTAGCGGCATGAGTGCCCAGACCACTCGCTTGAACACCGTCGCTTCGAACATCGCCAACGCCGAAACGGTTTCATCGAGCATCGACCAGACCTACCGTGCGCGTCATCCGGTGTTCGCCACCATGTTCCAGGGCGGCCAGAGCGGCGGCAGCGATTCGCTGTTCCAGAACCAGGACGCCGCGGGTCAAGGCGTTCAGGTGCTGGGCGTGGTCGAAGACCAGAGCAACCTCGAGGCGCGCTACGAGCCGAATCATCCGGCCGCCGACGCCAAGGGTTACGTCTACTACCCGAACGTCAACGTGGTGGAAGAAATGGCCGACATGATTTCCGCTAGCCGTTCGTTCCAGACCAACGCTGAAATGATGAACACCGCCAAAACCATGATGCAGAAAGTCCTGACCCTCGGTCAGTGATAAGGGGCGACTCAGATGAGTGTTTCCGATTCCACCGGTGGTTTGTCACTCAACGACATCCTGGCCAACTCCTCGATCAAGACCAACAAGGACACTGATGCCCTGGCGTCGGCGGCCAATAGTGCCACCGGTAAAAAGGCCCTGGGCAAGGATGCGTTCCTGCAACTGCTGGTGACTCAGCTGAAAAACCAGAACCCGCTGGAGCCGCAGGGCAATGGCGAGTTCGTTGCACAACTGGCGCAGTTCAGCAGCCTGGAAGGCATCACCACACTCAACGATACCGTGAGCGGCATTGCCGGCACTTTCGGTTCGTCCCAGGCATTGCAGGCGTCCTCCCTGGTCGGCCGTTCGGTCATCGCGCCGGGCGACAAGGCGGTGGTCGACACCACCAAAGGCATGACCGGTTCGGTCGTCCTGCCGCAGTCGGTGGCGCAAGCCGAGGTGAAGGTTACCGACAAGGACGGCAAAGTCATTCGCACCATTACCTTGGCTGACCAGAACGCGGGCAATGCCAGCTTCACCTGGGATGGCAAGGATGATGCCGGCAACGTGGCGCCAGCGGGTACCTACACCTTCGGTGCGACAACCACCATCGATGATCAGAGCGTTGCGCTGATCACCAACCTGCCGGCGACCGTCAACAGCGTGACCATCAGCCAGACCGGCGGTGAGTTGATGCTCAATCTGGCCGGGCTGGGCAGTGTCGCCCTGTCCAAAGTGCAAACCATTGGTATATAGAGCCGACTAACCCGGCACAAAGGAGTGGAACATGTCTTTTAACATCGGCCTTAGCGGTCTCTATGCCGCCAACAAACAACTGGACGTGACCGGCAACAACATCGCCAACGTTGCCACCGTCGGCTTCAAATCGTCCCGTGCGGAATTCGAAGATGTGTACTCCGCCACCCGGCTGGGTACAGGCACCAAGACCACCGGCAGCGGTGTGCGCCTGGCCAACGTCTCCCAGCAGTTCACCCAGGGTGACATCAACAACACCGGCAACGTGCTGGACATGGGCATCAACGGCTCGGGCTTCTTTGTGCTCAACGACAACGGCTCGCTGTCCTACACCCGTGCCGGTACGTTCAAGGTCGACAAGGAAGGCTACGTCACCAACACCGACGGCACTGCCCGCCTGCAAGGTTATGGCGTGGACGCCAACGGCAAGATCATCAATGGCGTGCTGACTGACCTGCGCATCGACACATCGAACCTGGCGCCGAAAACTACCACCACCGTTTCGTCGACGATCAACCTGGACTCCAAGTCCGATGTGATCGACACGGTGGCCAATCCGTTTGACCCGAGCAAGCCGGGAACCGCTTTCAACAAGCAGTTCAGCACCCAGATTTTCGATACGCAGGGCAACAAGCACCAGATGGACCAATACATGGTCAAGACGGGGCCCAACACCTGGGACGTCTATACCTTGATCGATGGTCGTAACCCCAATGGCAGCGATCCAATGAGCGCCGCTTCGCGTCCGGTCCCTTCGACCATGGCGTTTGACACGAGTGGCAAGCTGGTTTCGGTCACCACGCCGGGCACACCTCCCGTCGTCAGCCCTGATCTGAAAATCACCGGCTGGATTCCGGGCAAAGTCACCAATGGCGTTTGGGCAGCCAACGGCGCAGCCTCTGACCCAGCGGGTGTGACGGTCACCATGACCAATACCACGCAATTCAATGCCGACAGCGCTCGCTCCATTCCTGCGCAAAATGGTTACGCCACTGGCCAGATCACCAACCTGACCATCGACGGCAGCGGTGTCATGCTGGCCAACTTCAGCAACTACCAGACCAAGCCGATCGGTCAACTGGCTTTGGCCAGCTTCACCAATGAGCAAGGCCTGCAGCCAGTGGGCGGTACCAGCTGGAAGGAAACTTTCGCCTCGGGTCAGCCAGGCTACGACGCGCCGCAGACCGGCAGCCTGGGGGAAATTCATTCCAACTCCCTGGAAGAGTCGAACGTCAACGTGACCAACGAACTGGTCGAACTGATCAAGGCGCAGAGTAACTACCAGGCGAACGCCAAGACCATCTCGACCCAGAGCACTATCATGCAGACCATCATTCAGATGACTTGATGTTGGTTGAGTTGTAACGCTGTACGAAGAGCCCCTCGCAAGAGGGGCTTTTTTGTGGATGTCGCAGACCTGTAGATACTCTGTTCACGGTCAAGCTTTCGCGAGATGTTTTTCGCTAAAAA
>NZ_RCOB01000157.1:0-13424 GCF_004307665.1 Pseudomonas sp. Sample_16 | reverse complement strand
CATGCTAAAGGCGAGAGTGGCGCTGACGATACGTCGTGATTTCATAATGGTGGAACTCCAGCGGGGGAAGGTTAAAACACTGGTATTGACGGTGCGTGCGGCATTAGCCGACGCGCCGGTGTGTTACTTACTGGCGTCCAGCACTACACGGTAGCGAGCTTTGCCACTGCGCAGATGGTCGATGGCTTTGTTGACCTGGCTCATTGGAAACATCTCTACCTGCGGCAGAATCTGATGGCGGGCACAGAATTCCAACATAGTCGCCGTGTTACCGGGCGAGCCAATCGGTGAGCCGGACAAACTTTTTTGCTGTGGAATCAGGTTGAAGACGTGCACCGGGATAGCGCTGGGCGCGATGCCGACAAAGTGCAGGCGACCTTTGCCGCGCAGCGTTCCAAGCATGGCCGGCCAGTCGAGGTCTGCACTGGCGCTAATCAGCAGAAAATCCAAGGTGCCGGCAATGGCATTCAGCGCAGTACTGTCAGTCGAGGCGACTACGTTGTGTGCTCCCAGTCGCTTGGCTTCGTCTTGCTTGGCCAGCGTCGAGGTAAAAGCGGTGACTTCGCACCCCCAAGCGTTGAGGAAGCGTAGAGCAAGATGACCGAGCCCTCCGATGCCGACGACACCCACTCGGTCAGTAGGTTTGACGTTGAATTGCAAGAGTGGATTGAACACCGTCGACCCTGCGCAGAACAAAGGTCCTGCCATGGCCGGGTCGAGTTCTTTCGGTAGCGGCACGGCCCAGGCCCAGTGAGAACGAAGGCGATTTGCGAAGCCACCGTTGCTGCCGATGATGGTAGGTTTGACTGTGCCGCATAGGTGATGCGAGCCGCCCATACACGATGAACAATGCATGCAACTGCCCTTGTACCAACCAATCCCCACTCGTTGCCCTAGTTCGAGACTGCGTACCTGCGAGCCCATTCGAACGATACTGCCGACTGCTTCATGACCGGGGATAAAAGGGTATTGGCTCAAGCCCCACTCATTATCGATCATCGACTGGTCGGAGTGGCACACTCCACAATATTCAACTGAGACTTCCACCTCGTCATCCCCCAATGGGCCGGGGTCGTAGCTATAGCTCTCTAGTGGAGCGCCGGGCGCTGTTGCGGCCCAGCCAGTGAAGGACGTTATTTCAGTACTGTTACTCATTGGAGACCTCCAGATCAGGAGACAGGGTTTTTGCTCCGATGCCTAGAGCGAATCCTGCTGCCGAAACGCAAAGCAACGACTTTTCGGGGATTTGCGTTTCCAGTCATTTGCAAGGTCAGCATCTACATCGCCAAGGCGCAGTTTTGCGTTAAACCAGCGTGACCTGGACCTCCACATCCCCCCGTGTCATTCGTGAATACGGGCAAATCTGATGCGCGGCATCAACCAGTTGCTGCTTCACATCTTGATCCAGCCCCGGCACGCGGACGTTAAGCCTCACGGCTAACTGAAAATCGGCGCCTCCGTTGGTTTTACCCAAATCCACCTCAGCATCTACCGAGGTGTCTTCCGGTAATTTGACCTTGAGCTTGCCGGCAGCCACCTGTATTGCGCCAATGAAACAGGCTGAATAACCGAGGGCGAATAGTTGTTCAGGATTGGTGCCTGGCTTGCCTGAACCAGGGGAGCTGAAGTTGACTTCAAGCTCACCGTCGCTCGACCTTCCACTGCCTGTACGACCGCCACTGGTGTGGGTTTTTGCTGTGTACAGAACGTTTTCCAGAGTACTCATGACTGTGATTCCTTTAGAAAAATGAGAGGCAGGATCATTTGGATTCCTCACCCAAGGTGCCGGTATCGTGAGCCAGGCGTTTCTCCACGTCGGCGTTCTTCTGCAATCCAAGCTACCAGTTGTTTGATGCGGGCCTGCGCTGCTGGGCGTTTGACCGAGCCGATCAAACCATCCCATTCGGCAGCGATGGCTTCGTTCGGCGGCAGGCTGGCAGCATCGACCAGGCGCTTGATATCAGCAATCGACTGCTTGTCGAACCGCACGATGCGCCCGGCCATGGTGTCGACGAACTTGTCGAGTTCGGCATCGGGCAGCGCGCGGTTCCCCGTTGCTCCGTTCCGTCGCGGGTCAACACATGAGCATGGTTTCGTGTGCATGACCTGAATGCGGCCCGACACGATCGGCAATAGCGGCTGAAGTTGGCAGGTGGCTCGATAGATCCGGGAACACCGGGATCTAGGGGGGGCGAAACATGTCGCCTTGCGCCGGCAGCGCCGAATGCTCAAGCGTAGCAGCGAATAATTGGCTCGCAAGTCATACATTCGGATGAGAACGCGGACAGCAACAATGGGCCACTCAATAGCCAATCAGCAGGAAATAAAACTTGATTCGACACTGCCTGGGATTCTGTGGCACTAGCTCCTTGGCAGGGGTAATAATTGTGATTCCGTGGCAGCGGCAAAAAAACAATCTTTCGGGGTTTATGTTCCGCTACAACGTAAGCATGCACTGGAGTAAAGCTACCAATGGAAGCCAACCGATTCGCGGACATCGCTGCTTTTGTCTGCGCTGTGAAAGCTGGAAGTTTTACCTCCGCGGCTACCTCCCTTGGTCTGACCCGATCAGCTGTAGGCAAAAGTATCGTTCGTCTTGAAGGTCGGATGGGAGCACGGCTTCTGAATCGCACGACGCGCAAACTGAGCCTGACTGACGAGGGGCAGGTCGCCTATGATCGCTGGAAGCAAATTCTCGAGGATCTTGATGAGGTGGATGCAACCATGGCCTTGCGCCGTGGACGGCCGACAGGCACATTTAAACTCACAGCGCCCCTTTCATTCGGTCAGCGCCATATCCTGCCGATTCTAGATGCTTATCTGAAACAGTGGCCTGAACTTCGTGCGGACGTCTGGTTCACCGATCGCTTTGTCGACCTCGTCGAAGAGGGGGTCGACATCGCCATCCGCATTGGCACGCCAAAAGACGATTCACAACTGTTGACCAGAACCGTGGGTTGGCAGCAGTTCGCAACGTGTGCCTCGCCCTCTTATCTGGCTCGATGCGGTATACCGCGAACACCTGCAGATCTTGCGGGGCACGACACCATCGCGTTCATCAGTGGCCAGGCCAGTGTCTGGCGTTACCAGACACCCACCGGCCTTTGCTTGTATGAACAACCAGGGCGGCTGAACATTGACAGTTCTGAAGCCATGCGCGAAGCAGCGCTGACAGGCATTGGCCTGATTCATTTGCCGACCTATATCACCGGTAACGACTTGCGCGATGGAACATTGGTGGAAGTACTCAAACCTTATCGTGCAGCGCCCGACCCCATTCGGGTTGTGTACCCGAGCAAGCGTCAGTTGTCGCCGCGTGTCCGCGCGTTTATTGATCTGTTGATTGAGCGCTGGGAATCAGGAGTGCCTTGGGAAACCTGAGGGTATTGGGGATTCATTGGACCGAGTGATGGTCTGTGGGTGTTATTTATCCGGGTTCAGGATTCAATAAATATGTCAGTCATCGTCATTCACCGAGACTGCCATCATGACTATCGCCACCCAACTCTCGCCGCAAATGCAACCTGTCGCCCTGCCGACCGCCAATCCTTCGCTTGAGCGTCACCCTGGCTTTCAACGCCTCTTTCGACCACAGGCGCTGACGGTTGGTCTGATTTTACCCCTTGAAACCCACGCCGGCCGAGCGGCACCAACCATGCGTGGTCATGTGGAAATGGCGCAACGCGCCGAGGCGCTTGGTTATGGCGCGCTGTGGATGCGTGACATTCCTTTCTATGACCCGGATTACAACGATGTGGCGCACATCTTTGAGCCGCTGGTTTACATCGGCTTCCTGGCGGCCGCCACACGCAGCATAGTCTTGGGAACCACCGGCATCGTGCTGCCTACCCATGAGCCCATGTATCTGGCCAAGCAAGCGACGTCCCTTGATCAATTGAGCGAAGGACGTCTGGTGTTGGGGTTGTCCTCGGGCGATCGTTACAGCGACTACCCGATGTTGGGTATCGATTATGAAACCCGTGGCGATCGCTACCGTGATGCCTTCTCGGTGTTTCGCACCCTGATTGAGCAGGACTTTCCACGCTTTCGCTCCGAACGATTCGGTGGCTCATACGGAAACCTCGACCTGGTGCCGAAAGCGCCGTATGGACGCGTCCCTTCAATCGCTGTCGGCCAGGCGCAGCAGAGCATCGAGTGGTTGGCTGAACACCTTGATGGCTACCTGGCTGGCGTGCAAAGCCCCGAGCGGTTGGCGTCGTTGGGCCAGAGCTGGCACGCCAAAGTGCGTGAAATCGAAGGGCGAAACGCTTTCAAACCGTTAGGTCTCGGCGGCTACTTCGACCTCAGCGACAACCCGGACCGGCCATTCCAGCGCATTCAGGGAGGCTTCCGGGCGGGGCGTAACGGCCTGCGCAACTACCTGGAGCAAGCACAAGCTGCCGGTATTTCACATATCGCGCTCAACCCCAAGGTTAGCCGGCAACCCTACGGTGAGATTCTTGACGAGCTCGCTGAGCACATCTTGCCGCTCTTCCCGTCGCATGTTTGAGGTTTGGCCCACCCTTGGAGGATCGCTTCATGTCATCTCTATTTGAGTCTTACGTTCTGTCGGGACAGCGACTATCCAATCGCATCGTCATGGCGCCGATGACCCGCGCCCGCGTCAAGGACACAGTGCCGTCTGCGGATATGGCGATCTACTACGCCCAGCGTGCGGGAGCAGGCCTGATCATCACCGAAAGCGCCCAAGTGTCGGCGCAGGGACGTGGCTACCTTTACACCCCGGGGATCCACACACCCGCGCAGATTGAAGGCTGGAAGCGTGTGACTGACGCGGTTCATCATGCCGGTGGGCGCATTGTCATTCAGCTCTGGCATGTGGGGCGGGTCTCGCACTCATCCTTGCTGCAAGGGCGGGCACCGGTCGCACCTGTGGCTGTGACTGCCGCGCAAACACTGGTGCATGCTTACGACAGCGGTGGCGAGCCGGCACAAGTGCCCGCCAGCGCGCCCGTTGCTTTGGATGCCGAGGGTATTCGGCAGGTCATCGCAGACTTTCGACTAGCCGCGAAAAATGCCATGACCGCGGGTTTTGACGGCGTCGAAATTCATGCGGGTAACGGCTACCTGTTTGAACAGTTCATCAACGCCGGCTTCAACACCCGTGAAGACCGTTACGGTGGCGCCACGATTGCCAATCGCCTGCGTTTGTTGCTTGAGACGGTCGATGCGGTAAGTGCGCAGATCGGCCGATCGAAGGTGGGTGTGCGCGTGTCGCCTTTTGCGCGACTGGCTGATCTGCACGCGTTCGATGAAGAAGAGGCAACGTGGCTTGCGTTGGCCGGAGCCCTGTCCCAACGCGAGATCGCTTATCTGCACGCTAGCCACTTAGGTACGCCTGAGTTTCAAAAAGCCATCCGCGGGGCTTACTGCGGCACCTTGCTCCTGTCAGGCGGGTTCACCTATCTAACCGCGCAACAAGCCATCAATGACGGATTGGCGGACCTGGCGGTTTTCGGTCGACCGTTCATTGCCAATCCTGACCTGGTCGATCGCTTACGGCATGGTTGGCCACTGGCCGATGCAGGTCGCGAAGCGTTTTATGGCGGCGGCTCGCAAGGGTACATTGATTATCCTGCTTATTCGTCGCAAGACGCGCAGCAAGCATGAGAGGTCGGGCATGTGTACCAGGTATCAGACAGGGAGTGCCTTCATGGGCATCCCGATCCTCGCAACGATGTACGGCACCGACAGCATTTATTCTGTGCTCGTGCTGAAACTGATATCGAGTCTGGTGATGATCCCGCTGACGACCATGCTGCTTACCATCGCGGATGGAAAGGGCTGTGGCACCAGGTGTTTGTGTCGAGCCTGTCGGGAGCGGTACGCCGTCCACTGATGTGGGCACCGGTCCTGGGCATTCTGATTTCGCTGCTGCAGGTAAAGCTGCCGCGATTGCTGCGGAGTCACTCAATCTTCTCGGCAAGGCAGCGCCTGGCGTCTCCCTGCTGTGCCTCGGACTGATCATGTCGTCCGAGAAACTGCAAATGTCGGATGAGGTGTGGGGCAACCTTGGGCTCAAGCTGTTCGTTCACCCGGTGTTGATGTTCGCTGCCACTGTGGTACTGGGCACTCATGGGCTTTACGCCCAATAGATGATCCTGCTTTGCGCGCTTTCCGTCTGGCCGCTGCTTGATTGTTGGTCCCGAATGGCGAGGTATGAGGCACTCGTGTCGAAATACCACGCCGGGTTTTGTTCCGATTACCGCCGTTTAGGGGTGGACACACCGCACGTGTCGCCTGATAAGGCTGCGAAGTGGTATTCGAGTATTGCTCGCTTATAGCTAAAAAACATGCCCACCTGGGCTTAGGTTCAACTTGGATCGATATGTGATTGGGTGGATTTAGTTGATTTCGACAGGCAGCTATTGGCCGTTTTCTGCCCGTCGTGAGGGGTAACAGCTCTAAGCGGTCAGGCCAAGGCAAAATGGAAATGCTCGCTCAGAAACACTCACGATAATGTCAGGGTATCGTTCAACGTTCCCTTAAAAATTCGTTGAGCGCACGAACGATATCCAGAATGGATTGCGTAGTGATGCGCCCTGGATTCTGATCGAACATGTGAGGGGCGCCGGGATAGACGTGCAGCTCTACAGCGACCCCGGCGCGCGACAGTCTCAATGCAAATTCCACGTCTTCTTCCAGAAACAGGTCCAGCGAGCCTACCGATATGAAGGTTGGAGGCAGGCCTTGAAGGTCCCGCTGCATGGACGGAGAAAAAAGGCCGATACGATCATCGTCAAGGTTGTAACACCCGCGAAGGCAATCCCAACAGAACCGGTTAGGCGCCGGCAACCAGCTGAAAGTCCCGGTGCTTTCGTTCTGGTGAGGCGATTGCGAGGTGCCCGTGCGGTGATCCAGCATCGGATAGACAAGTACCTGGGCTGCGATGGGATACTGCCCCTTGTCGCGGGCCAGAATGCCCAATGCAGCCGCCAGGCCTCCGCCAGCGCTGTGCCCCATGATCACGACTTTTCGGGTATCCATGCCCAGGTCATGGTCATCACCGAATAACCAAGCGAGCGCGGTATAGCAGTCTTCAAGGGGCAGGGGAAAAGGGTGTTCAGGCGCCAATCGATAATCGACTGCGACGATGAGGGTTTTCAATTGTTCGGCAAGCGCCGCCAGGTAGTTGTCGGCCATTTCAGGCTGGCCCAGTACAAAGCCTCCACCATGGATGTAAAGGATCACCGGAAGGCGGGCAGTTGCTGATGTCGTATCAGGTCGGTAAATACACAGGCGCAGAGGCTCTTTATCGGCCGTTATCCATCGCTCTTCGTAGCTGCTGTTTTGCTGAATCCTGTAGGTTGTATGGACGCGCTCCCGGATGGTCGGCAGTGTATCGATCGACCAGTGATCCGTGCCAGGGAGCAGAAAGCTGTGGAATTCGGGATCAAGCAGTTCATGTGGCCTCAACGTTCCGCTCCCTTCCTGTCGAACTCAATGGCACCTGTTGCCAGGTGCCTTGTCCTCACCGTTAAAGCCAGGCTTTGATTTGAGCAGCCACGGCTTGAGTGGAGATGCCGTAGCGATCATGCAACGTCGGCAGGGCGCCTGCATCGAGGAACGCGTCGGGCAAGGCGATCTGCCTGAAGGTTGGCGTCACGCCGTTGCGCAGCAGCACCCCGGCGACGGCCTCGCCGAGGCCACCAATGATCGAGCTGTTCTCTGCGGTGACCACCAGCCGGCCTGATTTCCTTGCCTCGGCAAGAATCGTTTGCTCATCCAGTGGTTTGATCGTCGGCACGTGCAGCACGGCAACATCGACGCCGTCCGCTTGCAGTTCCTTGGCTGCTTCCAGTGCACGCATGGTCATCAGACCGGTGGAGATGATCAACACATCGTTACCGGTGCGCAGGGTCTTGGCCTTGCCGATCTCGAACTTATAGCCGTACTCGTCCAGCACCAGCGGTACATTGCCCCGCAGCAAGCGCATGTACACCGGCCCCTGATGCGCGGCGATGGCTGGCACAGCCTGTTCGATTTCCAGGGCATCGCACGGGTCGACAATCATCAGGTTGGGCATGGCGCGGAAGATCGCCAGGTCATCGGTGGCCTGGTGGCTCGGGCCGTAGCCGGTGGTGAGACCGGGCAGCCCGCAGACGATCTTGACGTTGAGGTTTTCCTCGGCAATCGCCATGCAGATGAAGTCGTAGGCGCGGCGTGAAGCGAATACCGCGTAGGTAGTGGCGAAAGGTACGAAGCCTTCGCGGGCCATACCGGCGGCTGCACTCATCAACAACTGCTCGGCCATGCCCATTTGATAGAAGCGATCAGGATGCGCCTTGGCGAAGATGTGCAGGTCGGTGTACTTGGACAGGTCGGCGGACAGGCCGACGATGTCCTGACGCTGATCTGCCAGCGCCGCGAGCGCATGACCGAAAGGCGCTGATTTCGTGACTTGGCCTTCAGAAGCAATCGAAGCGATCATCGCCGAGGTGGTCAGGCGTTTTTTGATCGGTTCGGCAGTCGAAGTCGGCGTGTTGGCGGCGTTGCTCATTGGTTTTTTCCTTCTTCAAGATTGTTCAGTGCCAGATCCCATTCGTGTTCTTCCACGCGGATGAAGTGGGTCTTTTCCCGGGTTTCGAGGAAGGGCACGCCTTTGCCCATTTTGGTATCGCAGATGATCACCCGAGGCTGAGTGCCGGGATGATTGCGCGCGGCATCGAACGCGGTGACCAGCGCCTCCAGATCATTGCCGTCAACGCGCTGGGTGAACCAGCCAAAGGCTTGCCAGCGATCGACGATGGGTTCAAAGGACAGGATTTCACTGGAGTGACCGTCGGCTTGCTGGTTGTTGACGTCGACGATGGCGATCAGGTTGTCGAGCTTCCAATGTGACGCCGACATCACGGCTTCCCAGGTCGAGCCTTCGTTCAGTTCGCCGTCCGACAGCAGGTTGTAGACGAAGGCTGGTGAGCCTTTGCGCTTGAGACCCAGGCAGGCACCGACCGCGATGCCGAGGCCCTGGCCCAGCGAACCACCGGTGATTTCCATACCCGGCGTGTAGGCGGCCATGCCCGACATTGGCAGGCGGCTGTCGTCTGCGCCGTAGGTTTCCAGCTCGTCGAGCGGGATGATTTCGGCTTCGATCAAGGCCGCGTACAACGCAATGGCGTAGTGACCAATCGACAGGTAGAAACGATCGCGGGCTTCCCATTCAGGATCTTCAGGACGATGGTTCAGGGCATGGAAGTAGGACACCGCCAGCAGGTCGGCAGCGCCGAGAGCCTGGCCGACGTAGCCTTGCCCCTGGACTTGACCCATGCGCAGTGCGTGGCGACGAATATTGTGGGCGCGCTCCGTCAGGGTTTTCGGTGTTACGAATGAAGGGTTGGCAGTCATGGTGAAATCTCCTGTGAATCAACGATTGACCAAGGCGGCGGGAATGCGCAGCACCAGGGTGGCACCGACGAGCAGCACGCCAGTGATCAGATACATGCCGATGGCGCTAGAGCCGGTCAGTGTGGTTATCCAGCCGATCAGGTAGGGCGAGCAGAAGCCGGCGAGGTTGGCGAAACTGTTGACTGCCGCAATGCCTGCTGCGGCGGACACGCCACCGAGCAGCGTGGTGGGCAGCATCCAGAACATCGACGTCGCGGACAGAATCCCGGAGGCAGCGAGGCAAAGACTCAGGATGGAAAGCATCACGTTTCCTCCCATCATGGCCGCGAGTGTCAGGCCGATGGCCCCGGCGATCATTGGCACAATCAGGTGCCAGCGGCGCTCGCGGTGTTTGTCGCCACTGCGCCCGGCATACAGCATGGCGGCAATCGCGCAGAAGTAGGGCAGGCTGGTCAGCAGGCCTATTTTCATCGGGTCGGATACCCCTGCGTTGCGCACCAGGGTCGGCAGCCAGAAGGTGATTGCGTACTGCCCCATGACGACACAGAAGTAGATGGCGGCCAGTAACCAGAGGCGGCGGTCACGGATGAACTCGCCTATAGACGCATGCGTCACTTTTTTCTGCTCGTCCTCGGCCAGCTCGCGGCTGATCAGCGCTTTTTCATCGTCGTTCAGCCAGCTGGCTTGATGCACTCCGTCCTTGAGATAGCTCAGTACCAGAAGCCCGACTACAACGGTAGGCACAGCCTCAAGCACGAACATCCACTGCCATCCGGCCCAGCCATGAACACCGGCGAAGTGAGTCATGATCCAGCCGGAGATCGGGCCGCCCACCATCCCCGACAACGGAATGGCGATGAACCACAACACGGTCATGCGGGCACGACGATAAGACGGGAACCAATAGGTCAGGTAGAGCAGCAGGCCCGGTGCCAGGCCGGCTTCGGCAATCCCGAGCAGAAAGCGCAACGCATAGAATTGCCAGGCGGTTTCGACGAAGGCGAACAGGGCAGAGACGATGCCCCAGGTGATCATGATGCGCGCGATCCAGACCCTCGCCCCGACCTTGTGCAGAATGATGTTGCTGGGGACTTCGCAGAGGAAATAGCCGATGAAGAACATGCCCGCGCCCAGCCCGTAGACCGTTTCGCTGAGCGCCAGATCATTCATCATTTGCAGTTTGGCAAAGCCGACGTTGACGCGGTCGAGGTAGGCGCACAGATAGCACAGCATCAGGAACGGCATCAGGCGCCACGCGGTTTTACGGTAGGCGTTGGAGCGCACGGTCGAAACCGCTTCGAGCGACAGGGTAGTCATGATGGTCTGATCTCTTGTTTTTATTGACCGCCAGGCCATCAAGCCTGGCTGTGTCATCGATCCAGAACCGCACGGGCCTTGCAGGCCCGCCCAGATGTACTCAGTGAATCAGCATGCCGCCGTTCACATCCAGAGTGATGCCGGTCAGGTATGAGGATAGGTCGCTGGCCAGGAACAAGGCGGCGTTGGCGACATCCTGGGCCTCACCCAGACGGCCCAACGGGATGCCGTCGATGATCGCGTGACGGCGTTCGTCCTGCATCAGGCCGCCGGTGATGTCGGTGTGAATCAGGCCGGGGGCGATGGAGTTGACGCGCACTTTGTCCGGTCCCAACTCGCGCGCCATCGCTTTGGCCAGACCCAATACGCCGGCCTTGGCGGCGCTGTAATGAGGGCCACCGAAAATGCCGCCGCCGCGCTGGGCGGACACCGACGACATGCACACGATGCTGCCGCTCGACTGTTGACGCATCAGTGGAATGACCGCCTGGGACATGAGCAAGGTACCGCGCAGGCTGACGTCCAGCACCTTGTCGTAATCGGAAGGGCGGATATCGAGCGTCTTGAGCGGTTGGGTGATGCCGGCGTTGTTGACGAGGATGTCGATGCGCCCGAAATGCTCGATGATTTTCGCCACGGCCTGCTGCACCTGGGATTCGTCGGCGACGTTGGCGGCCAGGCCGAGATGGCCTTCGCCCAGGGAGGCAGCGGCATCGCGTGCGGCGGATTCGTCCAGATCGAGAATCACCACACGTGCGCCCTGTTGCGCGAAGGTGGTCGCTGTAGCGCGGCCGATGCCACGTGCGGAAGCTGCACCGGTGATGATCGCGACTTTGCCTTGAAGAAGCATGGAAGAGTACCTCGGATTGTTTTTATTGGGTCGATCCACGAAGAACCGATGACCCAGCTTGTTCCCCAGACCAGCCCTGAGCAATAACGCGAATGTCACTCGGTGCTGAAAAAAATTCAGCACTCGCCAATGAACCCTCCCGATGTTTGAATGGCTGCATGCCCGGCCCACGCCACTTGCAGCGGAACAACAATAATCATGAGTACATCTGGCGACGCACCTCCGATCCTTCCACCACTGAAAGCCATTCAGGCCTTTGAACAGACCGCACGCTTCGGCAACGTCGCCCGCGCGGCCGAATTGCTTGACCTGACACCCTCGGCGGTCAGTCACCAATTGGCCAAACTGGAGGCAATGATTGGTCGCCAGCTGTTTCTCCGGACGGCCAGGGGCGTGACATTGACGCCGGTGGGCGAGCAATACCTCACTGAGGTGTCTGGCATCCTGCACAGCCTGGCGGTGGCGACCGAGCGCGCCACCAGTGACGTCAGCCTCGACTGCCTGCGCTTGCACTCATCCCCCAGTTTCGGCCTGCTGTGGTTGATGCCGCGCCTGGAACAGTTTCGACAGAGCCATCCCGACATCCAGCTCAACCTGTCGTGTTCCTACGAATCGCTGCATTTCAGTCGTGACAAGATCGATGTCGACATCCGCCACGGCATGCCCAACTGGCCCAGCTACGAAGTGCGGACGATACGTAATGAAAGAATTGCGGTCATGGCTTCGCCGAAGTTGCTGGCAACACGTTCGGTTCGAACGGTGGCGGATTTACTGGACAGCCAGTTGATCCTGTCGGAAGCCACATTGATAAAGTGGCCCCAATTGTTTGCCCAACAGGGCGTGTCACGCCCGGAAAAGCCCTACACCCTCAGCTTTGACCGCTCCTACATGACGCTGGAGGCAGCCAGCCACGGGCTGGGATTCGCCTTGGAAAGCACGCTGCTTGCGCAGGACTATCTGGCGCGGGGCGCGCTGGTCGAGGTAGCGCCGGAGCTTAGCGCGACCATCACTGCACATCACCTGGTTTTTCCGAGGGCCCATGCAAATTTTCCTCGAGTGAGGAGGTTTCTGGAATGGATGCAGAAAGAGCTGGGGCATGACTTCAAATACTGATCTTGATGTCGTGGCAAACCAAACTCCAGTATCACGGCAGTGTGGCTGCTGAGTGTCTACTTTTGGTTGTGGATTCAACCGGTCGATGCAACAGATTGGCTAAATCGTTCAGCGGGCGTTTCGTACGTTAGCGATTTCGGCTTAACGCCCTAAACCACGAGCATTCAGACGAGCATGGCCTATCCAAAGGCGTGCACCGGAGCGGTTTCCCCCTTGGTCTGCGTTCATATGCACTGCATAGCCGCCTCGCCTTGAAGATCAAATGCAGCCTGTCGAGCAAGCTCCGTGAACCGCACTACACTCGTAGACACACATCACAGGCAGCTTTCTATGAATTGGGGCAGCTGCACTGAGCAGAACAGCAGCGCTTAGGCAATTCCCCAATCGACACTTCGGATTCGATAGCCCATCCCTCCTGAAGTTTTAGCTGATTAGTTACGCCATGTATTAACTGATATTTCAGATCGTCCGTTTATCTTGATGATCATCATAAATATAGTGACCCCATCGTTCTCCTGAAGCACAGCCAAGTTCAACTTTCCTAAAAAAAACCGGCGATGTTGGCTGGCCGGCAGAAGGGGGTATCACCAAGTTGCACATAAACATGACCACATCGCGCCTATATTTGCCAAAACGGTACTGCTAATTCGAGCATCAACCGGTGCTCGTGGTCCTGAACAGAAATCAGGTCAATTCATCGTTGTTCATTCCATAAAATTGGAGTTCCACCATTATGAAATCACGACGTATCGTAAGCGCCACTCTCGCCTTTAGCATA
>NZ_RCOB01000212.1:0-13597 GCF_004307665.1 Pseudomonas sp. Sample_16 | reverse complement strand
TGCAAAAAGCCCGGCGCTACAGCTTCGGGCTCAGTCCAGACTCACTATGGAGGCACTGTGAAAGCATTGCAAGGCGTTGACGGTCAAGTGGAGTGGCTTGAAGAGCCGAGTCCTGCGTGTGATGTAGGACAAGTTCGCATCCGGGTGTCGGCTGCGGGACTCAATCGTGCCGACTTATTACAGAAGGCAGGGCTGTATCCGCCACCACCTGGGGCCAGCAAGGTGCTCGGTCTAGAGTGTTCGGGCGTGATCAGCGAGGTCGGGCCGGGTTCTTCCTGGCAAGTTGGCGATCGGGTTTGCGCCTTGCTGGCCGGGGGCGGGATGGCCGAGGAAGTGGTTGTCGACGGACGGCACGTGCTGCCGGTACCCGACGAAATGTCGCTTGCGGAGGCGGCGGCGTTGCCCGAAGTGTATGCAACGGTCTGGTTGAATTTGTTTCAACTCGCTGCGCTCAAGCCAGGGGAAAAAGTCCTGCTGCACGCTGGAGCAAGTGGAATCGGTTCAGCTGCCATTCAGCTGTGCAAGGCGTTCGGAAATCCGTGCTGGGTCAGTGTCGGTTCTGCCGAACGGCTGGCCTATTGCGAAAAGCTTGGCGCCCAGGGCGGTGTGGTCCGTAGCGGCAATCTCGAGAGCTTGAGCGATCTGGGGCCGTTCGATGTCATCCTCGACCCGGTAGGAGGCAATTACGCGGCGCTGAACCTTAAGCTTATGGCTCTGGATGGGCGCTGGGTGCTGATCGGGTTGATGGGCGGCCGTGAGGCCAGGCTTGATCTGGCGCAAGTGCTGGCCAAGCGTGTGCAACTGTTGGGCTCGACCCTGCGCAGCCGCGATGATCAGTTCAAGGCGGATCTGTTCAGTGATCTGCGCCAGCACGTGTGGCCGCTGTTTGCTGAAGGCCGGTTGAGCCCGCAACTGGCCAAGGCCTTCCCGATCAAGGATGCCGAAGCGGCGTTTGCAGAGTTGGCGAGCAACACGGTGGCTGGGAAGCTGGTGTTGGTGATTGATGAAAGCCTGACCTGATAACCCCCGTAGGAGCGAGGCTTGCCCGCGATGATCGATGACACGGTCTGCCAAACATACCGAGTCGCCTGAATCGCGGGCAAGCCTTGCTCCTACACGAGCGGGTTACTTCCAGATATGGATTGGCCAGCCGGCTTTTTCCGCCTGTTCACGCAGCACCGGGTCCGGGTTCACCACATGTGGGAAATCCACCTTCAGCAACAACGGCAAATCATTGCGTGAATCGGAATAAAAACTCGCGCCTTCAAGGTTTTCCTCTTCTGCATCCAGCCACTCCAGCAGCCGGGTGATCTTGCCTTCGCGGTAGGTCAGGGTGCCGACGGTGTTGCCGGTGTAAGCACCGTGGGCCACCTCCAGTTCGATCCCGAGAATCTCGTCGATGCCCAGGCGCTCGGCAATCGGCGCCACCAGGTGCGTGCCGGAGGCCGAGATCACCAGGATGCGGTCGCCGGCCTTGCGGTGCGCGGCGATGGTCTTGGTGGCGTCGCTGAAGATGATCGGTTCGATGAAGTCTTCCACCCATGGGCCGACCAGGTGTTCGACCTCAGCCGGTGTACGACCGATCAATGGCTCCAGGCTGAAGGCCATGTAGTCTTCCATCGCCAGGTGACCTCGGCCGTAGGCGTCCATCAGTTCCTTGTCGCGACGCAGGAAGGATTCGCCATCGACCCAGCCGAGGCGGACCATTTGTTCGCTCCACAGCGAGGCGCAGTCGCCGTGGATCAGGGTTTCGTCCAGATCAAAAATTGCCAGGGCCATCAGTGCAGTTCTCTCTTCAACGTCAGCAAGGTCATCAGGCTACCTCACACAGGGCCGTCGGATCGATGGAAAGCGCCAGACGCTGACCATCGGGATGCAAATCGGAGGCCGAGCGGTTGAGTACATCGACCACCAGCTCTACGCCGCGGGCTTCGATGCGGTAGCGGATCACGTTGCCCAGCAGGCTGTGGCTGCGTATTTGCGCGTCGAGTTCACCGTTGAGGCTCAGTTCGATGGCTTCCGGGCGAATCGCGATTCGATGATTGATTGGTCGCTGCAACAGCTTCGTCGCGCTCTCGGCATCCAGCAGATTGTAGTTACCGATGAACCCGGCGGCGAACACATCGACCGGCGCTGTATAGAGGGTTTCGGCATCGCCGCTTTGTACGATTTTTCCCTGATTCATCAGGAAAATCCGATCAGACATGGTCAGCGCTTCTTCCTGATCATGTGTGACGAAAATCGTGGTCAAGCCCAGTTCGCGCTGGATCTGACGGATCTGTTCGCGCAGGTGTTTACGAATCCGGGCATCGAGCGCCGACAGCGGTTCATCCAGCAGCAACAGGCGAGGGCGGGTCACCAGCGAGCGGGCAAGGGCGACGCGCTGGCACTGGCCCCCCGACAGTTGATGGGGATAGCGGGCGGCGAAATCTTGCAGTTCTACCAACTTCAATACTTCAGCGACGCGCTTCTGGCTGTCGTCCGAGTTGACCTTTTGCATGCGCAAACCGAAGGCGACGTTCTGTTCCACGGTCATGTTGGGAAACAGCGCATAACTCTGGAACACCATGCCGATCCCGCGTTTTTGCGGGCTCAGCGGCACGATGTCGATGCCATCAAGCAGGATCTTGCCGCCATCTACCGAGGTCAGTCCGGCGATGCAGCGCAGCAGGGTCGATTTGCCGCAACCGGACGGGCCGAGCAGGGTGACGAATTCGCCTTTCTGGATTTCGCAGTTGATGTCGCTGAACACCGTGGTGCCCGCGTAGTTTTTCTGAAGATGTTGGACGCTGACATAGCTCATTCGCTTTTGTCCCTGTTCAAGATGTTGGCAATCCAGGTCAAGACCAGCACAAAGAAGAAGTAGGAAATCACCAGCGCACTGGTGAAATGTCCGCTGCTGTTGCGCATGTTGTTGAGGTAGACCTGCAGGGTTTCGTAACGGGTGCCGACGAGGATGTTGGCGAACACGAATTCACCGAACAGGAACGAAAACGACAGCAGCAATGCCACCATCAAGCCCTTGCGCAGGTTCGGCAGCACCACCAGGAATGCCGCCTGAAAGGTGCTGGCGCCGAGCAGTTGCGCGGCGTCCATCAGGTCACGCAGGTTGATCGCTTGCAGGTTGTTGGTGATCGCCCGGTACATGAAGGGCAATGCCACAGTGAAGTAGCAACCGATCAGGATCCACGGTGTGCCGACCATGGCGAACGGCCCCGAGCCGTAGAGCTGCAACAGACCGACCGACGACACCACTGGCGGCACCGCGAAGGGCAGCAGGATCAGGATGTTCATCAGCGCATCGAGTTTTGGAAAGTGGTAATGCACCACGAACAGCAGCGGCAGGATCAGTACCACCGACAGGACCAGTGCACCGACACAGACCAGCAGCGACTGGCCGAAAGCACTGAGAAAGCGCGGGTCGCTCCACAATTGCACGTACCATTTGATACTGAAGCCGCTGGGCAGAATGGTCGCCGACCAACTGCTGGAGATCGAGTAGATGAATGTGCCGAGCAATGGCAGCAGCAGGATCGCGAACAGCAGGTAGACCACCACCCTGTGGTAGACCCCGATAGGTCCCAATTCAGCGCGAGACATGGTAGCTCCTCTTCAACAGCAGCTGATGCACGATGGTCACCAGGGTCATCAACGCCACGAGCACCACGGCCAGGGCGCTGGCGAGGTTGGGGTCGAGGGAAATGTCACCGGATACCATTGCCGCGATCCGGATCGGCAGCACGTTGAAGTTGCCGGTGGTCAGGGCATACACCGTGGCGTAGGCGCCGAGGGCGTTGGCCAGCAGGATCACGAAGGTGCCGAGCAATGCCGGGGTCAGCACCGGCAGGCCGATGTGGCGCCAGAACTGCCAGCCATTGGCGCCCAGCAGCGCAGCGGATTCGCGCCAGTCCTCGCGCAAGGCGTCGAACGCCGGGTAGAGCAGCAGCACGCCGAGCGGGATCTGGAAATAGGTGTAGAGGATGATCAGCCCGGTTTTCGAATACAGGTTGAAGTCCTGAATGATCCCGGCCTGCTTGAGCATGATGGTGAAGCTGCCGTTGAAGCCGAGCAGGATGATGAACGCGAAAGCCAAGGGCACGCCGGCGAAGTTGCTGGTCATGTTGGCGAAGGCGTTGACGAAGTTGCGCAGTTTCGAATCGACCCGACGCAGTGAATAAGCGCCGAGCACCGCGATGATGATGCCGAATACGCTGGACCAGAAGCTGATCTCGAGGCTGTAGCGGATTGCCTGCAAATAGAACTTCGAATTGAAAATCTTGGTGAAGTTGGCCAGGCCCCAGCCGAATTCTTCCGATTCGAGGCTGTTGATCATCACCCACACCAGCGGGGCGATTTCGAACACGATAAAGAACAGAGCGAAGGGCACCAGGCACAAAGCCGCCAGCCATTTGCCGCGAGTGATGGCATTCACTTGAGCAGCTCCCGGCACACAGGTTTGTCGTGGGGGACGCCCAGCAGCTCGCAGACGGTGCCGCAGATTTGCGTCTGTTTCGGGGCGGCATCGGCATTGAGACTGAAGGCATCACCGAGCACGAACAGCGGAACTTCACGTTCCTCGGGCAGCAGGCCGTTGTGGGACCGGTCGTTATTCATGCCGTGATCGGCTGTCACCAGCACTTGATAACCCGCGTCGAGCCAGCCTTGCAGATAGTCGGCGATGATGATGTCGGCGGAGCGCGCGCTGTTTCGGTATTGCGCGGTTTCGAGGCCGTGCTTGTGACCGGCGTCGTCAATGTTCATGGGATGCACCAGCAGGAAATTCGGCGCATGGCGCAAACGCAGGTTTTCGGCATCGGCGAACAGATGCGAGTCGGGATAATGATCGTTCCAGTAAAAATGCCCGTGCTGGATCGGTAGGTCGGGGTTGTCGGTATGACGATCACGCGCCGCGACGAACGGCGAGCGGTTGTACAACTCACTGACCCAGTGGTATGCCGCCGCAGCGGTTTTCAGCCCGGCGTCAGTGGCATAGTGATAGATGCTGCGCTGGTTCGACAGGCGCGAGACATTGTTGTGGACGATGCCGCTGTCGATCGGCGTGACGCCGGTCAGGATGCATTCGTACAGAGGGCGGGACAGGGCCGGCAATTCGCACTCCAGCTTGTAGAGCGCTGCGCGTCCTGCGCCGACATAGGCTTGCAGGTGCCCCATGGCGTGGCTGGCGACTTCGTAGTTGAGGCCGTCGAGCACCACAAGGATGACGTTGTGATTCATAGGGGCGATGACTCCGCAAAACAATGAATATCAGCGAAACCCATAGGCGCGAAGCTTGCTCGCGAAGGCGGACTTTCAGCCAACAGGGATGTTGAATGTCAGTGCCGCTTCGCGGGCAAGCCTCGCTCCTACAGATGAAGCATTACTTCATTTCGACGATGACTTCTTCGTTCCACTTCTGCGGCAAGGCCTTGGACGTTTTCTCCCAGGCATCCGCGTCCTTGATCGGCGTGACCTTTTTGTACTGCTCGTTTGGCAGCAGCTTGGCTTTCACGTCTTCGGGCAACGTGATGTGTTCGGCACGGATCGGACGGGCATTACCTTTGGCCAGGTTGATCTGCCCGGCGTCACTGAAGATGTACTCACGTGTCAGCTTGGCGGCGTTCGGGTTTTTCGCGTATTTGTTGATGATGGTGGTGTAGCCGGAAATCACCGAGCCATCGGATGGGATCAGCACGACATAGTCATCCGGGTTGGCCATTTTGGCCTTGTAGCTCAGGCCATTGAAGTCCCAGACCACACCGACTTCGATCTCGCCTTTTTCCATGGTGGCAATGGTCGGGTTGGCCATCGACAGGCGACCCTGCTTGGCGATATCGGCAAACATCAGCAACGCAGGCTGCAGGTTTTTCTCGTCGCCGCCATTGGCCAGTGCTGCGGCCAGTACGCCGTTGGCTGCCTGAGCCGCGGTGCTCACGTCACCGATGGACACTTTGTATTTGCCGGACTTGAGGTCTGCCCATTTGGTGGGTACTTCGGAACCGTGCAGCAATTTCTTGTTGACGATGAAGGCGATGGTGCCGGTGTAGGCCAACGCCCAGTTGCCGTCCTTGTCCTTGGCCCAGTCGGGTACCTGGTCCCAGGTGGATGGTTTGTACGGTTGCACCACACCTTGCTTGACCGCAATCGGGCCGAAGGCGGCGCCGACGTCGCCGATGTCGGCACTGGCGTTGTCTTTTTCCGCGGCGAACTTGGCAATTTCCTGGGCCGAGCTCATGTCGGTATCGATGTGTTTCAAGCCATATTTCTTGGCCAGGTCTTCCCAGGTGCCTTTCCAGTTGGCCCAGTCATCGGGCATGCCGACGCTGTTGACTGCGCCTTCCGCTTTCGCAGCGGCTTCCAGGGTTTTCAGATCATCAGCCGCCATGGCGGCGGTGCACATGGCAATGGTCGAGCCTAACAGTGATGCCAGGAAAAACTGTTTCATTCCGAAGCTCCTTGGGTCGTGTTCAACGCTGCGATTGCGGTTTGTGTTGGTCTAGGTCAGCAATACCTGAGCCAATTTAGGGGGGCTGGATGACACTTTGATGTCGTTCGTCGCCCGACAGGCGTTTTATTTGCCCGGTACTGACGGCTGCCAAGTAAGCGTAGACCATTGGCAAATGCCCGCAGTACAAGCACTTGGCAGATGTATTGCACGGATTTTAAAGCGCCCTGCAGATGACCCGTCCCCAGACTTGTCATCTCTCAGTCATCTGCACTGCCTACGCTTACAGGACGTAGACAGAGCCGATTTACAGCGCGGTTCTGCCCCGAAACAGTGCTGGTCTAGTCCAGATAGGTAACGTTGATGCGCGACGAGGCAACAAAAGCGGTGACAGCCATCGGCCAAGTGCTGCAGGAGCAACTTGACCATGGGTTGCTGACGCCTGGCAGCAAGCTGCCGGCCGAGCGCAAGCTCAGTGAGTTGTTCGGTACGACGCGCATTACAGTGCGCGAGGCGTTGTTGCAGCTGGAGGCCCAGGGGCAGATTTATCGCGAAGAACGCCGGGGCTGGTTCGTCTCGCCACCGCGCCTGGCCTATAACCTGATGCAGCGCAGCCACTTTCACGCGATGGTCGGTGCGCAGGGGCGGGTGCCGTCCACTGAAGTGATCTCTGCGCGTTTGCAGCCAGCCTCGGCGGCGGTCTGTGCCTGGTTGCAGTTGCCGGCGCTGTCGAGCGTGATTCAGATCTGCCGATCGCGACGCATTGACGGGCGCCTGGTGTTGTACGTGGAGCATTATCTGAACCCGCAGTTTTTCCCGGGGATCCTGGACTTTGATTTGAACCAGTCGATTACCGAACTTTATGCGCGACATTACGACTTGCATTACGGGCGGGTGCGGTTCGAGATTGTGCCGACGGCGTTGTCCGCGGATGCGGCAGCGGCCTTGCGGGTGTCGGTGGGGAGCCCGGGCTTACGGATTGCCCGGGTCAATTACGATCAGCATGAGCGGCTGATCGATTGCGATCTGGAGTTTTGGCGGCATGATGCGATTCATGTTGGCGTTGATGTCGTTTGAATACTAATGCCGCGTATTCATGGGAAGGCTAATCAGGGCGGGACTGAAACTTAAGATCAGCATCACCCCTTCTCCAGTCCACCACCGGCCGTCATCACTTGAATGCTCATCCGCGGCATAGCCAAATCCATCCCGGCTTCGTCCATGTGTCGTTTCAGCGACAGGTTGAACGCACGGGACACTTCCCATTGTTTGATCGGCGCAGTCTTGAACCGGGCGCGCAGGATCGCATTGCCGGACTCGAAGCTTTCCACACCCTGAAACTCAAGTGGCGACCAGATGTTGCGTCGTTGCAGGGGATCGGTGCGCATTTTCTGCCCGACGTCACGCATGAGTTTGATTGCGCTATCGATGTCCATGTTGGCAGGAATCGCGACGCGGAAGATGGCATAGCCGAACTCCCGGGAGTAGTTCTTGATGCTTTTGATTTCGCTGAACGGAATGGTGTGGACGATGCCGTCGATGTCCCGCAGGCGCACCGTACGGATAGTCAGGCCTTCGACCGTGCCGAGGTGGCCGCCGACGTCCACGTAGTCGTCGATGGCCAGGGAGTCTTCGATGATGATAAACAAGCCGGTGATCAGGTCGGCCACCAGTGATTGCGCACCAAAGCCGATGGCCAGGCCGATAACGCCGGCACCGGCCAGCAGTGGCGTGACGTTCATGCCCATGTTCGCCAGCGCGACGATCAGCGCGATGATGAAGATCGCCACGAACAATACGTTGCGGATCAGCGGCATCATCGTTTGCGCGCGGGCGTTGGCCAGGCCTTTGCGAGAGCGGGTGAGAGCATGGTGCACCGCGGTGTCGCTGAGGATCCAGACCAGCCAGGCGAAGATCAGCGTGCCGATGAGGCTGAACAGCTTGACACTGATTTCATGGCCCTCGCCTTCGGTGAACGCAATCAGCGACATGCCCCAGACTCGCAGTCCGAGTTCGATGAACGCCAGCCATACCAGCAAATGGGCAAGGGTATAAAAGAAGCTTTTCAAGCGTTCGGAATACAGCGCGTGGCGTTTGACCCCGCGTTGCGGTTTCAGGGAGTGGCGACGTACCAGGCCGTTGATCACCATGCACAACACCAGCAACACCGTGCAGATCAGCGACTGGCGCAGGGCAGTGCTGGTGTCACCGGCAGAAACAAACGTGGCGAACAGGGAAATGCCCACCAGCACCAGTGCCGGGACATACCAGAAGGTGCCGAGGATTTCGATGGTATCGCTGAGGGCGCGGCGGGTCAGGCGGCGGGACAGTGGCTGGTTGCGTATCAGGTGGGCGATCGGGCGACGGAATCGCAGGATGAACAAGCCGGTGGACAGCGCCGCCAACACGTTGGCCACCGTCGCTGCCGTGTGCGCCAAGTGCACGCCAAGGCTTTCGATCAATCGCGGATCGCTCAGGGCTTCACCAAAAGCGGCGAAGCTGCCGATCAGCCACAGGGGTCGAAACGCCTGATGCCGCAAGATGTGCAAGGCACGGTGGCGGTGCGGGCCGTCGAGCAGGGAGAAAGCGATCACACAGATGGCGGAGAAACAGGTGCCGACCACCAGTGCATAGGCCAGCACCATCGCCAGGCTTTTGCCCAATGACGACGGCAGGGCGTAGCTCATGTAGACCGTGATGACCAAGGCAATCAGCCAAGGCCCGAGCTTGCGCAAGGCGAAGCGCAACATGTCCACGGCCTTGGGGTGCTGTGGCAGTTCTTCGGTCAACCCGAAACGCATGCGCACCCGGTGGCTGATCCAGATCAACGCAGCCGCCAGCAGGCTCCAGAGCATCAGAATCAGGGCAAAGGCGAAAATGATTGGCAGCCATTCATTGGCCGGCAGTATCCGCGCCGTGAGTTCGTCCTTGGCCTGGTCGAATTCGTTGGACCAGCGTGTAATCGGGCTGTCGGCGCCGGAAAATTGTTTCTCGAAGCTGGCGAGCGTGCCGCCAATGAGGCCCAGTACCCCCTCTTCGGCGACGGGTTGCGCCTTTTTCGTGGCATCGCGCAGTTTCTTCAAGTCCGCCAGCAATTTGCTTCGTTGCTGATCGTTTTCCAGGGACTTGATCACTTCGTCCAGTGATTGAGCCAAGGGCTCCTGCGCTTCTGGCTGGGCTTTCGAGGAGCTGTTGAGCAGGCTCGGCAAACCCACGGCCTGGGCAGGCGCCACTGGCAGCAGCGACAGCAGGCAGACAAGGAGCAAACACGGCAGAGCGAAAAGACGAGCGGACACTAGGCGGTCAACCTCAGAGTGAGCGGATCGACCGAGTGTACGAGCCCGTCAAATTCAAAGCGAGTCGGGGGATAATTTATTCGTTGAGTTTGGCGAGGATCTTGAAGATCACAGTGGCAAGGATCAGCAGCATGCCGAGCCACATGGCGAGTACGCCGGCATTTTTGTCACGAAAGTTGAAGCCGACTGCCAGCATCAACATACCGATAAGAATCGGAATCAGCATGGCGTGGAACGAGGATAGCGAGATCATGGCGACTGCCTTGTCGAAAGGGATAATTGAAGTCTAGGTGGATTTCCTGCGATCCGTGCAGGAGCTGCCGCAGGCTGCGGCAGCTCTTGCACGGGGATCTACGGCAGCTCGCGGCAGGCGTAGAAAGCACTCAGCACTTTGACCAGATGCGCCAGGTCGTGGCTGCCGCACAGTTCACGGATCGAGTGCATGGCGAACGTCGGAAGGCCGATGTCCACGGTGCGCACACCCAGGTGACTGGCGGTGATCGGGCCGATGGTCGAGCCGCAGCCCATGTCGCTGCGCACCACGAAGCTCTGCACCGGTACTTCTTCGGCCATGCACAAATGGCGGAAGAAACCAGCGGTTTCGCTGTTGGTGGCGTAGCGCTGATTGCTGTTGACCTTGATCACCGGGCCGGCGTTGAGTTTCGGGCCGTGGTTGGCGTCGTGCTTGTCGGCGTAGTTGGGGTGCACGCCGTGGGCATTGTCGGCCGAAACCAGCAGGGATTTCTGAATGGTGCGTACGAATTCGTCACCTTCGGGCAACAGGCGACGCAGGGTTTGTTCGAGCATCGGGCCATCGGCGCCGCAAGCAGAACAGGAACCGACTTCTTCGTGATCATTGCAGACCAGTACACAAGTTTCGTCGGTGTCGGCGGTCAGCAACGCTTGCAGGCCGGCGTAGCACGACAGCAGGTTGTCCAGGCGGGCGCCAGCGATGAAATCACCGTGAAGGCCGATAACCGCGGCGCTTTGCGTATCGTAGAAGCTCAGCTCGTAATCGAGCACCACATCGGCATTCAAGCCGTGCTCGCGGGCGAGTTGGTCGGTGATCACAGCGCGGAAATCCACGCGCTCGTCACCGGCGAATTGCGCCAGCACCGGTGGCAATTCGGTCTGGGCATTGATCGCCCAGCCCATGTTGGCCTCACGATTGAGGTGAATGGCCAGGTTCGGAATGATTGCGATCGGTGCCTTGAAGTCGATCAACTGGCTCTCGACCTTACCGTCACGGCGGAAGGTCACGCGGCCGGCCAGGGACAGGTCACGATCGAACCACGGTGCCAGCAGCGCGCCGCCATACACTTCGACGCCCAGTTGCCAGAAGCCTTGGCGTTGCAGTTCCGGTTGCGGCTTGACCCGCAGGCACGGGCTGTCGGTGTGGGCGCCGACCAGGCGAATGCCGCCGTGCAGCGGCGAATGGCGGCCCATTTTGATCGCAACGATCGAAGAGTCGTTACGCGTGACGTAGTAGCGACCATTGGCTTCGGTGGTCCAGGGCTCACGCTCGTCCAGGCGTTGATAGCCTGCTGCTTCCAGTCGCTGAACAAGGCTGGCAGTGGCATGGAACGGGGTAGGGGAGGCCTTGAGAAAGTCGATCAGGCCTTGGTTCAACTCTTCGCGCATAAGAAGCTCCAGACAGCAATGGCGCCAGTTTAACGTATTGGTCAGAGAATTGGCGGGGGACTGCTGACTAGCAAATCCGTACAGAGGGCATTGGCTACTAGAACGGTGCCGGGCACTCAAAGCGCAGGCGTTCGCCACTTTGCGGATGAGTGAAGCTGAGCATGCTCGCGTGCAGGCACAGGCGAGGCCAGGCGGCCAGGGCTTGTTCGTGAGCATAGAGCCCGTCGCCCAGCAGTGGGTGACCGATCGACAGCATATGCACACGCAACTGGTGCGAGCGTCCGGTGATCGGCGTGAGCTCGACGCGGCACCAGTCGCCACAGCGTTCCAGTACGCGCCAGAAGGTCAGGGCGTTTTTACCGAACTCATGGTCGACCACATGGCGTGGCTTGGTTGGCGGATCATAGCGCAGCGGTAAATCGATGCTGCCGCTGTCCAGCTCGGGCTGGCCCCAGCACAGCGCGGTGTACGCCTTTTCGGTTTCGCGGTCGTGAAATTGGCGGGACAGCTCACGGTGCGTATCGGGATCGCGAGCCAGCAGGATGATGCCGGAGGTTTCCCAGTCCAGGCGATGGACGATGCGGGCTTCCGGGTAACCGTTTTCCTGCAGGCGGGTAATCAGGCAATCCTTGTTGTCTTCGGCCCGGCCCGGGACGGAGAGCAGCAAGGTGGGTTTGTTCACCACCAGAACGGCGGCGTCCTGATGAATGATTTGGACATTGGACAGCGGCATTAAAACAGCCTCGTAACAAACGCCAACGGCGGCTCGATCATTCCCACACCCCGATCTGCGTAGGTGCCGGCTTGCTGGCGATTGTTTCAACGCGTTGTAAATCACATTGCGTTGCCTGCATCGCCAGCAAGCCGGCTCCTACATCGGGCGCTTCGAATGAACGAGCCGCCGTGGCTCCAGCCGGATCGACTCAGCGATCTGGCAGGGTGATATTGAGTTCCAGAATCGAGCAGCTGCCCTGGCTTTCCAGTGCGACGTGCACGTCATCGGACCCGATATTGACGTACTTGCGAATTACCTCGACCAGTTCCTTCTGCAAGGCTGGCAGGTAGTCCGGGGTACTGCGTTGGCCGCGTTCGTGCGCCACGATGATCTGTAGACGCTCTTTCGCTACCGACGCGGTGCTTTGCTTTTTGTTGGCACGAAAGAAGTCAAAAAGGTTCATTGCTTAGTTGCCTCCAAACAGGCGCTCGAAGAATCCCTTCTTCTGTACATCGAGGAATCGATGATCCACGGTCTTGCCCAGCAGGCGATCTACGGTATCGCTGTAGGCCTGGCCGGCATCGCTCTGGTCGTCGAGGATCACGGGAACGCCCTGGTTGGATGCCTTGAGCACCGCCTGGGATTCCGGGATCACGCCGAGCAGGGTTACCGAGAGGATTTCCTTGACGTCTTCTACGCCGAGCATTTCGCCTTTGCTCACACGTTCCGGGTGATAACGGGTAATCAGCAAGTGTTCCTTGATCGGGTCTTCGCCGCGTTCGGCGCGACGGGACTTGCTGGCCAGCAGGCCGAGCATGCGGTCGGAATCTCGAACCGAGGACACTTCCGGGTTGGTCACGACGATCGCTTCGTCAGCGAAGTACATGGCCAGGTGGGCACCTTTCTCGATGCCTGCCGGGGAGTCGCAGACCACGAACTCAAAGTCTTCCTTGAGTTGCATCAGGACTTTTTCCACGCCTTCGACGGTCAGCGCGTCTTTGTCGCGGGTCTGGCTGGCGGCCAGGACGTAGAGGTTTTCCAGGCGCTTGTCTTTGATCAGGGCCTGTTGCAGGTTGGCTTCGCCGTTGACCACGTTGACGAAGTCATACACCACGCGACGTTCGCAACCCATGATCAGGTCGAGGTTACGCAAACCCACGTCGAAGTCGACGATCACTGTTTTATGGCCGCGCAGAGCGAGGCCGGTACCGATAGCGGCGCTGGTGGTGGTCTTACCCACACCACCCTTGCCGGATGTAACCACGAGAATCTTGGCCAAGGTGTTTCACCCCTAAGGAAAAAGGACTTTTAGCCCCTGAAAAACATCTCTTGAAAACTACTGCAGTCGGACAGCCTTGGCTGGAGTTCGGTTGTGAGCGGCGTTTACCCCCGGTAAACACTGCTTTTGGCCTGTTTCCTACTTCGTTTGAGCCGTTTTCGCTACGTTTTAGAGATGCTTGGAAAATGCGGCAGTATCCGTTAAAGCCGAATGATGTTCAACAC
>NZ_RCOB01000068.1:0-116832 GCF_004307665.1 Pseudomonas sp. Sample_16 | reverse complement strand
CGTTCCCACGCTCCGCGTGGGAATGCCTCTTGTGACGCTCTGCGTCACGCTTTGGAACGCAGAGCGTCCCGGCTGCATTCCCACGCAGAGCGGGGGAACGATCAATGCACACCAATCAGCGATTGAACCGCTCCACCAACGAGTATTGCGTATTCGCGGTTTTGGTCAGCTCTTCACTCAGCAACGCCGAGTTCTGAGCCTGTTCCGAGGTCTGGTCTGCCAGGTCAGAGATGTTGCTGATGTTGCGGCTGATTTCCTCGGCCACGGCGCTTTGCTCTTCCGTGGCCGCGGCGATCTGGGTGGTCATGTCGGTGATGTTGGCCACCGCTTCGCTGATCCCCACCAGTGCCTGATCGGCTTCCAGCACCCGCGCCACGCCTTCTTCGGCCTGGCGATGCCCGGCTTCCATGGTCTGTACGGCAGTGCCTGCGGTTTGCTGCAGCTTGGCGATCAGCGCATGAATCTGCCCGGTGGATTCGCTGGTACGTTGCGCCAACTGACGCACTTCGTCGGCGACCACTGCAAAACCACGACCCATCTCGCCGGCCCGCGCCGCTTCGATGGCGGCGTTCAGCGCCAGCAGGTTGGTCTGGTCGGCGATCCCTTTGATCACGTCGACCACGCCACCGATTTCGTCGCTGTCCTTGGCCAGTTGGGTCACGGTCAGGCCGGTTTCCCCAACCACCACCGACAGGCGCTGAATGGCTTCGCGGGTTTCCCCGGCGATGTCGCGCCCGCGCCCGGTCAGGCGATTGGCTTCCTGGGTGGCATCGGCGGTGCGCTGCACATGGCTGGCGACTTCCTGCGTGGTTGCGGCCATCTGATTGACGGCGGTGGCGACTTGCTCGGTTTCGACGCGCTGACGTTCCAGGCCGGTGGAGCTGCTGTGGGCCAGGGCGTCGGACTGCCTGGCCTGATCGGTCAGGTGTTCGGCCGTGTCCTGCAGGCGAGTCAGGCAGGTTTTCAGGCGTGCTTCCTGGCTGAGGATCGACATCTCAAGGCGCGCCTGGGCGCCGCGGCTGTCGGTGTACATCTGCGCGATCAACGGGTCGGACGTGGTCTGCTCGGCCAGGCGCAACAAACGCTTGATGCCACGCTGCTGCCAGCTCAGGCCCATCAGGCCCAACGGCACCGAGAGCGCGGCGGCGAGGGCGAAACCCCACTGCGAGGTCAGGGTGGCACCAATCATGAAACTCAACTGGCTGACCAGAATGAACGGCAGCCAGTCTTGTAGAACCGGCAACCATTTATCGCTGGAAGGAATCGCCGACTTGCCCTGGTTGATGCGTTGGTAGAGCGCTTCGGCGCGGCGGATCTGTTCGGCGGTGGGCTTGACCCGCACCGACTCGTAACCGATCACCTGATTGCCTTCGAAGATCGGTGTCACGTAGGCGTTGACCCAATAGTGATCACCGCTCTTGCAGCGATTCTTGACAATACCCATCCATGGCAAGCCTTGTTTCAGTGTCGCCCACATGTGCGAGAACACCGCGGCCGGGACGTCGGGGTGACGCACCAGGTTATGCGGCGCACGGATCAGTTCTTCACGAGAAAACCCGCTGATCTCGACGAAGTCGTCGTTGCAGTAGGTGATCATGCCTTTGGCATCGGTGGTGGAAATCAACCGTTGCTGGGCCGGGAAGGTCCGTTCGCGTTGTGTAATTGGCTGGTTGTTACGCATGGCTTTTTTAATCCGCAAGGCTTTCAAGTGCTGTATCGGCATCGCCAGCGAATGGTTGAGCTTATTTTTCAATTATCAGCGGTCCGTCGCAAAATGACCCTTGCGTCAGCCGACGAGCATCGGATAGGTGAACAAGCCGAAATGCAGGGCATTCAGACCAAAATGCGTGGCGAGGGCGGCGGCCAGTCCGCCGAAGCGGTAGGCCAGGCCGTAGCCGATTCCGGCCAGGCTCGCCAACAGTACCCATTGCCATCCGGCTCCCGCATGCGCCAAGCCAAACACCAGCGAGGCGAGCAACAGGGCGAGGTTTTCCCCCTGAGCCAGGTTCTTGAAATATCGGCTCAAGCCGCCCTGGATATAGCCGCGGAACAGCGCTTCCTCGACCAGCGTCACCAGCAGCAGATTGTTGAGCAACCATAGCCAGGCAGCGTCTGGCCATTTCGGCGCCCAGGCAATGACGCCCAGCAACAGTGCGCCGCCCAGTGCAAGCACGGCACTCAGGGCCAGCGCGACTGGCGTGGCATACAGGAATAGCCGCAGTGAACGCCGACCGACAATCCACGGACAGACCAGCAATAGCCAGAAACCGATCAGGGGTTTATCCAGATTCAGGTACATGGAAAACCGCACGGCATCGTCGGTGAAACGCTGCGGGTCGATCACCCGACCGTTATGGAAGCCCGGCAACCAGTGCATCGCCAATGCCAGCGCCAGGAAGATGAACAGACCGTGGCCGAGATAGCGGCCGAACGGCAGCTTCGTTTGACGAACGGCGAAACCGGCGATCAGTAACAAGCCGACGGAAATCCCGACAAGCCAGCCGAGACGGCCATAGGCCAGGGCCATGCCATAGCCGAGGGAGAGCAGGGCCAGAAAAGTCCATGGCAGGGCGGACATTGAAAATCCTTTTATCTGAAATTTAAGGGGGCCTGAACCCGCCCCCTGTGGAAGCGAGCCTGCTCACGTAGCGGAGTGTCGTTCAAGATCAGCGGCGAATGGTACACCGTCATCGCGAGCAGGCTCGCTAGCCCATTGATTTTAATAACCCAAACAGAAACACCGCCATCAAGGCGGTGTTGCTGTCAGCGCAGGGGCTACGACGCAATCAACTGCCGCAACACGTAATGCAGAATTCCTCCCGACTTGAAGTACTCCACTTCATTAAGCGTATCGATCCGGCACAGTACCTCGATCCTTTCACTGGTGCCGTTTTCACGGTTGATCACCAGGGTCAGGTTCATTCTCGGCGTCAGCTCAACATCGCTCAGGCCGAGAATATCCAGGGTTTCAGTGCCTCGCAGATTCAGGCTCTTGCGGTTTTGATCGAGCTTGAACTGCAGCGGCAACACCCCCATGCCCACCAGATTGGAGCGGTGAATCCGTTCGAAACTCTCGGCGATGACCGCTTTGACGCCCAGCAGATTGGTGCCCTTGGCCGCCCAGTCACGGCTCGAGCCGGTGCCATATTCTTGCCCTGCGATCACCACCAGCGGCGTCCCCGCGGCTTGATAACGCATGGCCGCATCGTAGATCGCCAACTTCTCTGCGGTGGGGATGTAGAGGGTGTTGCCACCTTCTTCACCACCCAGCATTTCATTGCGAATACGGATGTTGGCGAAGGTGCCGCGCATCATCACTTCATGATTGCCGCGGCGCGAACCGTAGGAGTTGAAGTCCCGTGGCTCCACGCCTTTTTCGCGCAGGTAGCGGCCCGCCGGGCTGTCAGCCTTGATGTTGCCGGCCGGGGAAATGTGGTCGGTGGTCACCGAGTCGCCGAGCAGCGCAAGCACGCGCGCGCCGTTGACGTCCTTCACCACTGGCGGCGGTCCGCCGATGTCATCGAAGAACGGCGGGTGCTGGATATAAGTCGAATCGTCCTGCCAGACGTAGGTCGCCGCTTGCGGCACTTCAATGGCTTGCCACTGTTCATCGCCAGCAAAGACTTCGGCGTACTCCTTGTGGAACATGGCGGTGTTGACCTGCTCCACCGCGTCGGCGATTTCCTGTGTACTTGGCCAAATGTCCCGCAGATAAACCAGATTGCCGCTCTGGTCTTCGCCCAAGGGTTCGCGGCTGAGGTCGATGCGCACGGTGCCGGCCAGTGCATAAGCGACCACCAGTGGCGGCGAGGCCAGCCAGTTGGTTTTCACCAGCGGATGGACCCGGCCTTCGAAGTTACGGTTGCCCGACAGCACCGAGGCTACGGTCAGGTCAGCTTTCTGGATGGCTTTTTCGATCGGTTCCGGCAACGGGCCAGAGTTGCCGATGCAAGTGGTGCAGCCATACCCCACCAGAGCGAAACCCAGTTCATCGAGGTACTGCGTCAGGCCGGCAGCCTTGTAATAGTCGGTGACCACTTTCGAGCCGGGGGCAAGGGAGCTTTTCACCCAGGGCTTGCGGCGTAGGCCTTTTTCCACGGCTTTCTTCGCCACCAGACCGGCAGCCATCATCACGCTCGGGTTGGAGGTGTTGGTGCAGGAGGTGATCGCGGCAATCACCACCGCGCCGTTTTTCAGCCGCACCGTTTGCCCTTCAAAGTCGTAGTCCACTTCACCGGCCAGATCGGCGTTACCCACCGCCACACCGCCGCCGCCCTCGCTTTCCAGGCGACCTTCTTCCTTGCTGGTAGGTTTTATTTGCAGGCCGAGGAAGTCGCTGAACGCTTGCGCGACATTCGGCAGTGAAACCCGGTCTTGTGGGCGTTTTGGTCCGGCGAGGCTGGCTTCGACACTGGCCATGTCCAGCGCCAGGCTGTCAGTGAACACCGGTTCCTTGCCCGGCAGGCGCCACAACCCTTGCGCCTTGCTGTAGGCCTCGACCAGTTTTACGGTCTCAATCGGGCGCCCGGACAGGCGCAGGTATTCCAGCGTCACGTCGTCCACCGGGAAGAAGCCGCAAGTGGCGCCGTACTCCGGGGCCATGTTGGCAATGGTCGCGCGGTCGGCCAGCGGCAGGTCGGCGAGTCCGTCACCGTAGAACTCGACGAATTTCCCCACAACGCCTTTCTTGCGCAGCATCTGGGTCACGGTCAGCACCAGGTCAGTGGCGGTGATGCCTTCCTTGAGTTTGCCGGTGAGTTTGAAGCCAATCACTTCCGGGATCAGCATCGACACCGGTTGCCCGAGCATCGCCGCTTCCGCTTCAATGCCGCCTACCCCCCAGCCGAGGACGCCGAGGCCGTTGATCATGGTGGTGTGGGAGTCGGTGCCCACCAGCGTATCCGGGAAGGCGTACGTGCGGCCGTCCTCGTCTTTGGTCCAGACGGTGCGGCCCAGGTATTCCAGGTTGACCTGGTGACAAATGCCGGTGCCCGGCGGCACCACGCTAAAGTTATCAAAGGCGCTTTGGCCCCAGCGCAGGAACGCGTAGCGCTCGCCGTTGCGTTGCATTTCGATATCGACGTTCTGTTCGAAAGCGCTGCTGGTGGCGAATTTGTCGACCATCACCGAATGGTCGATCACCAGGTCGACGGGGGAGAGCGGGTTGATCCGCTGCGGATCGCCACCGGCCTTGGCCATCGCCGCGCGCATGGCGGCCAGGTCGACCACCGCAGGTACACCGGTGAAGTCTTGCATCAGCACGCGCGCCGGGCGGTACTGGATTTCGCGGTCGGAACGGCGCTCCTTGAGCCAGGCGGCAATCGCCTTGAGATCGGCGCCGGTTACGGTTTTTTCATCTTCCCAGCGCAGCAGGTTTTCCAGCAGCACTTTCAACGACATGGGCAGCTTGTCCAGATCACCCAGGCTTTTGGCGGCATCGGGCAGGCTGAAATAGTGGTAGGTCTTGTCGTCGACTTGCAGGGTTTTCAAAGTCTTCAGGCTATCGAGGGACGGCATTACGATCACTCCTTTAAGTCCGCACGGCTGCAGACTGAGGGGACGGGCAGAGCATTAAACCTAGCCCTGTTTCAAGTAGCTGGCTAATAACTGGACTCTATGGACAGACCCCAGGTTCCGATCTCGGCTATCATGCGCCGGTTTTCGTGACAGGCTTTGCTGCAGAGCAAGCCTGGGCATCGCGCAGTGGTTGAATGTCTCGCCATCTGCCCAGGAGTAAGAATGAACACCCTATTCATGCATTGCCGGCCGGGCTTCGAAGGCGAAGTCTGTTCGGAGATTTCCGACCTTGCCGCACAACTGAACGTGGCCGGTTATGCCAAGGCCAAGGCCGCCAGCGCCTGCGCCGAATTTGTCTGCACCGAAGAAGACGGCGCCGAGCGCCTGATGCGTGGTCAGCGTTTTGAACGACTGATCTTCCCGCGCCAATGGGCACGGGGTATTTTCATTGATCTGCCGGAAACCGACCGCATCAGCGTAATCCTCGCACACATGGCGGATTTTCCCGTGTGCGGCAGCCTTTGGCTGGAAATGGTCGATACCAACGATGGCAAGGAACTGTCGAACTTCTGCAAAAAGTTCGAAGTGCATTTGCGCAAATCGCTGATGGCGGCTGGCAAACTGGTAGATGATGCCAATAAACCGCGCCTGCTACTGACGTTCAAGAGCGGGCGTGAAGTGTTCGTCGGCCTGGCCGAGTCGAATAATTCGGCGATGTGGCCGATGGGCATTCCGCGTCTGAAGTTCCCTCGCGAGGCGCCGAGCCGTTCGACCTTGAAGCTGGAGGAGGCCTGGCACCACTTTATCCCGCGTGATCAGTGGGACGAACGCTTGCACAGTGACATGACTGGCGTCGACCTCGGTGCCGCACCGGGTGGCTGGACCTGGCAACTGGTCAACCGCGGCATGCTGGTGACCGCGATTGACAACGGGCCGATGGCCGAAAGCCTGATGGACACCGGCCTGGTGCAGCACTTGATGGCCGACGGTTTCACCTTCAAGCCCAAGCAACCGGTGGACTGGATGGTCTGCGACATCGTCGAGAAACCGGCGCGCAACGCCGCGATGCTCGAGGAGTGGATCGGCGAGGGGCATTGCCGCGAAGCAGTGGTCAACCTCAAGCTGCCGATGAAACAGCGCTATGCCGAGGTGAAGCGCCTGCTGGAGCGGATTGCCGATGGCTTCAAGGCCCGGGGCATCAAGGTCGAGATCGGCTGCAAGCAGCTGTACCACGACCGTGAAGAAGTGACCTGTCATTTGCGTCGGATCGACGTGAAGAAACCCAAGTCCCGCTGATTTACGCCGATGGCTTTGTGGCGAGGGAGCTTGCTCCCGCTGGGCTGCGAAGCGGCCCTGAGTTCAGTGGCCTCACGATATCAGGTACACCTCATACACAGGTTTTGCGACGGCTTCGCCGCCGAGCGGGAGCAAGCTCCCTCGCCACAAACCCGGCAATGGGCGACAATGCCGGCAAGTTTCAGGAGTTGATCATGAGTGAAATGCTTGATACGCCGGTTGACGGCACCCTCGACGCCACCGGCCTCAACTGTCCGGAACCGGTGATGATGCTGCACCAGCACATCCGTGACCTGGTCCCCGGCGGTTTGCTCAAGGTGATCGCCACCGATCCGTCGACTCGTCGCGATATTCCCAAGTTCTGCGTGTTTCTCGACCACGAACTGGTGGGCCAACATGAAGATGCAGGGACTTACCTGTACTGGATTCGCAAAAAGTCCGTTTGACGGACAAAAAAAGACCTGCAAAAGCAGGTCTTTTTTTGGGTAATCAGCCCACCGAGCGGCTGAGGCGAATGCGTTTGCGCGCACTGCGGGTCAGCCGTATCGACAGCATCAATGCCGCACAACTCAAACCGGCGATCAGGCCTTCCCACAGCCCGCTCGGGCCGCTGGCCGGGCCGAGCCAATCGGTCAGCCCCAGCACATACCCAACCGGCAGCCCGATGCCCCAATAGGCGAACAACGTCAGGATCATCGTCACCCGCGTGTCCTGGTAGCCACGCAGCGCTCCGGCGCAGATCACCTGAATGGCATCCGAGAACTGATACAGCGCGGCGTAGACGATCAGCATCGACGCAATCTGGATCACTGCCTTGTCGGGCGTGTAGATCGAAGCGATAGGTTCGCGCAGGCAGAGGATCAGTGTCGCCGAAAATGCAGCGAACACCAGCGCTGCACCGAGCCCGACTTTCGCCGCGAACCGCGCCTGCCACGGGTTGCCTGCGCCCAATGCCTGGCCGACCCGCACGGTTACTGCCATGCCCAGCGAGTAAGGAATCATGAACAGTAGCGAGCTGATGTTCAGGGCGATCTGGTGGCCGGCCACGACGGTGGAGCCGAGGCTACCGATCAACAGGGCGATGACCGCGAAGATGCTCGACTCGGCGAAGACTGCGATACCGATTGGCAGGCCAATGCCGACCAGGCGCTTGATCACCGCCCATTGCGGGCGATCGAAGCGCACCAATACGCGAGTACGCGCATAGAACGGCGCCCAGAAAGTCCAGCCGGCCATGCTCAGCGCCATGAACCACATCACGATGCCGCTGGCCCAGCCGCAACCGACGCCACCCAGGGCCGGGGCGCCGAAATGGCCGTAGATCAGCGCATAGTTCAGCGGGATATTCAGTAACAGGCCGCACAAGCCAATGACCATGCTCGGACGAGTCCGGCCCATGCCGTCGCTGTAGCAGCGCAGCACATAATAAAAGGCCATGCCCGGCAAGCCGAAAGCGATGCCATGCAGGTAACCCATGCTGGGTTCGATCAACTGTGCATCGACTTTCATCCAGTGCAGGATCGGCTCGGCCGCGAGCAACAGACCACTGCCGATCAACCCGACACACAGTGCGAGCCACAATGCCTGGCGTACCAGAGGACCAATCTGGTCAAACTGCCCGGCGCCAAAACGTTGCGCGACCTTGGGAGTGGTGGCCAACAGAACGCCGGACATCAGCAGGTAGACCGGAATCCAGATCGAGTTGCCCAGCGCCACCGAGGCCAGATCCCGCGGGCTGACGCGGCCGGCCATCACCGCATCGACAAAGCCCATGGCGGTGGTGGCCAATTGCGCGACCATGATCGGCATAGCCAGGCTGAGCAAGCCTTTGAGCTCCATGCGTACGGGAGTCGTCCGCGCAGGAGCCGCGGCGACGGTGTTTTCAATGACAGGGTTCAATAGCGAAGCGTCCAAAAGGGTTTTGATGCACAGGCGCGCATTCTACGCGTTGACGCAGCGGTCAGGAAAAGACCAGTGTTAGGGATTTGTAAACACTTGCCAGCAGCGTGCTAGGCGCGATGTGCCATCTACGCCTACACTGCCGATCCGCCAAAGGAGCCTGCCATGCTGATTGTTGCCGACGAAAACATCCCCCTGCTCGATGCCTTCTTCGAAGGTTTCGGTGAAATCCGCCGGGTGCCGGGTCGATCCATTGACCGCGCCACCGTCGAACAGGCCGACGTGCTGCTGGTGCGCTCAGTGACCAACGTCAACCGCGCGTTGCTCGACGGCAGCAAAGTGCGCTTTGTCGGCACCTGCACCATCGGCACCGATCACCTGGACCTCGATTACTTCCGGCAGGCCGGTATCACCTGGTCCAGTGCGCCGGGTTGCAACGCCCGGGGCGTGGTCGACTATGTGCTCGGCAGCTTGTTGACCCTGGCCGAAATCGAAGGCGTCGATCTGACGCAGCGCACCTACGGCGTAGTCGGGGCCGGCGAAGTGGGCGGGCGATTGGTCAAGGTCCTGCAGGGGCTGGGCTGGAAGGTGCTGGTCTGCGACCCGCCACGTCAAGCTGTTGAAGGTGGTGATTACGTCAGTGTCGAGGACATCATCGCGCAGTGCGACGTGATCAGCCTGCACACACCGCTAACCAAGCAAGGCCCGCAGTCGACCTGGCATCTGTTTGATAAAAAACGCTTGAACCAGCTCAAGCCCGGTGCCTGGCTGATCAATGCCAGTCGTGGTCCGGTGGTCAACAATGCTGCCTTGCGCGATGTGTTGCTGGAGCGCGAAGACCTGCAGGCGGTGCTGGATGTCTGGGAAGGGGAGCCGGAAGTCGATGTGGCGCTGGCCGAGCTTTGCGTTCTGGCAACGCCGCACATTGCCGGCTATAGCCTTGATGGCAAGCAGCGCGGTACCGCGCAAATCTACCAGGCGTACTGCGATTTCCTCGGGCAACCCGCCCAGGTCCGCTTGAGTGATTTGTTGCCGGCGCCGTGGTTGTCGCAAGTGACCTTGAACGCGCAAAGCGATCCGGCCTGGGCATTGGCGATGTTGTGCCGTGGCGTGTACGACCCGCGCCGCGACGATGCGGATTTTCGCCGCAGCCTTGTAGGCAGCGTGAGCGAGCAGCGTGCGGCATTCGATGTGTTACGCAAGAATTATCCGTCGCGTCGTGAGATCGATGGCTTGCAGGTGCGGATCGAAGGGGATGCACCGGTACTGCGGCAGATTGTGGCGGCGTTGGGCGCGACAATTATTTAAAGATCATCGCTGTAGAGCTGCCACAACAGGCAGGCATAAAAAACCCGGCCAACCAGGGCCGGGTCAAGAAGACGGTGGCTATATCACTTTTTTTCGGCAGGCTTGACCAATCGCTTGTCCAGATCGCGGCAAGCTTTCTGGATCATGTCTTCAGTGATCGGTACTTCGCGGCCCTGTTCATCGATAATCGAGCAACCCAGAGACTGGTCTGGCTGCGTGCGGATCACTTGAATCTTGTCATCGCTGCTGTTTTGCAAGGACATGGCCTGTCTCCTCATCAGGTTGTGTACCCACTCTAAAACCGCCAGGTGACCAGGCTGTGACATCTCCCTGCGATCACTCCCGGACGGCAATATCAGTCCACCAGAAATATCGTGGTGTTGCCACCCGAACTTTAGACCGATAGCGTCTAGCCCCTAGTCTTGATGGACATAATTAACCTGACTCATTGTGATTTACCAAGTTCCACCCCATTGATCGGTGTAAGTTGCTTTTCTCAGTTGCTCTCGCCTGGATGATGCCGATGCTCACTGTTCGCCACCGCCGTGCCATTCGTCTGGCCAGCCGTTTCATCGCGCCCTATCGCTGGCATGCATTGGGTGCCTTGCTGGCGTTGGTCGTCACGGCGGGCATTACCCTGTCCATGGGGCAGGGCATACGCATGCTGGTGGATCAGGGCTTCATGACCCAGTCACCGCATTTGCTCAACCAGTCCATCGGCGTGTTCATGCTGCTGGTATTGGGGCTGGCGGTCGGCACCTTCGCCCGGTTTTATCTGGTGTCGTGGATCGGCGAGCGCTGTGTCGCCGATATTCGCCGGCAGGTTTTCAACCATTTGATCTATCTGCATCCAGGGTTTTATGAAAACAACCGCAGCTCGGAAATTCAATCGCGACTGACTGCCGATACCACACTGCTGCAATCGGTGATCGGCTCTTCGCTGTCGATGTTCCTGCGGAACCTGTTGATGGTCATCGGCGGGATCGTCCTGCTGTTCATTACCAATCCCAAACTCACCAGCATCGTTGTCGTCGCCTTGCCATTGGTGATTGCGCCGATCCTGATTTTTGGCCGACGCGTGCGCAACCTGTCGCGCTTGAGCCAGGACCGCATCGCCGATATCGGCAGTTATGTCTCCGAGACCCTCAGCCAGATCAAAACCGTGCAGGCCTACAACCACCAGGCCCAGGACCAGCAGCGGTTTGCCGTAACCGTTGAAGACGCATTCAACACCGCGCGCAGACGCATCTTTCAGCGGGCCTGGCTGATTACCCTGGTCATCGTCCTGGTTCTGGGTGCAGTCGGGGTCATGCTCTGGGTCGGCGGCATGGACGTGATTGCCGGGCGCATTTCAGCGGGGGAGCTGGCGGCGTTCGTTTTTTACAGCCTGATCGTTGGCAGTGCATTCGGCACCTTGAGCGAAGTGATTGGCGAATTGCAACGTGCGGCCGGCGCAGCGGAGCGGATCGCCGAATTGTTGCGCTCGGAAAATATCATCCGGCCACCGACGACTGGTCTGGTGGCCTTGCCTGCGCGGGTGAAGGGCGAGCTGCTGCTTGAGGATGTGCGTTTTTCCTACCCGTCGCGTCCCGAAAGCTATGCGGTCGATGGCTTGAGCCTGAGCATCCGCTCGGGCGAAACCCTGGCATTGGTCGGGCCTTCGGGGGCAGGCAAGTCGACCGTGTATGACTTGCTGCTGCGCTTCTACGACCCCTCCGAGGGACGCATCCTGCTTGATGGCACTGAATTGACCCGGCTCGATCCTTTGGATTTGCGTCGTTGTTTCGCCCTGGTCTCGCAGTCCCCAGCACTGTTTTTCGGCAGCATCGAAGAGAACATCCGCTACGGCAATCCGACGGCGACGCTCGCCGAGGTCCAGGAGGCGGCAAAAATCGCCTACGCCCACGACTTTATCGAAGCCATGCCCAACGGTTACCAGACGCATCTGGGCGATGGCGGCCTCGGCTTGTCCGGTGGCCAACGCCAGCGTCTGGCGATCGCCCGGGCGCTGCTGGTGGACGCGCCGATCCTCTTGCTTGACGAAGCCACCAGCGCCCTCGATGCGCAAAGCGAGCATCTGATCCAGCAAGCCCTGCCGAGCCTGATGAAAAACCGCACGACCCTGGTCATCGCCCATCGGCTGGCCACGGTAAAAAACGCCGACCGTATCGCCGTGATGGACCAAGGGAAAGTGGTGGCGGTGGGCACGCATCAAGAACTCATTGCCAGCAATGCGCTGTATGCGCGGTTGGCGGCGTTGCAGTTCAGTGATGGCCAGGCAGAACTCGAACTTCCCCCGGTAAGAGCCGTCGAGTGAAGCAAGGCTGCGATCTTTTGATCTTGATTTAACAAAAATGCCCGCATCAATCGATGCGGGCATTTTTGTGTCCAAAGGAGAAGCACGGATCAAAAGATCGCAGCCTCGCCAGCTCCAACAGGGCTATTACTGATCGTCGAAATAACGCTCATGCCAATCCACGATCGGCTGTGGCGAGTTGAGTTTCTGGCCGTAGATCACCGAGTACGACAACACGTTTTGCACGTACTGGCGGGTTTCGTCGAACGGAATGCTTTCCACCCACACGTCGAAGCTCAGGTGGTCGGCACCGCGCAGCCACTGACGAACACGCCCGGGGCCGGCGTTATAGGCGGCGGAGGCGAGGACGCGGTTGCCGTTGAACTGGCTGTGCACCTGGCTCAGGTAGGCGGCACCGAGCTGAATATTCTTGTCCGGGTCGAACAGCTGCTGCGGCGACGCGTACGGAATGCTGAACTTGCGTGCGGTTTCCTTGGCCGTGGCGGGCATCAACTGCATCAGGCCCGACGCGCCGACGCCGGAACGGGCGTCTTCCATGAAGGCACTTTCCTGACGGGTGATGGCGAATGCCCAGCTTGGATGTAAGCCGCGATTCTTCGCTTCACGTACCAGCGTGTTGCGGTGGGCCATCGGGAATCGTATATCCAGATCGTCCCAATACTGCGCTTGGCTGATCGTGCGAATGGCCGGGAAATACCATTTGAGGTCGTAGGCCAGCTTGGCCTGGGCAACCATTTCGTCGCGGTTGAAGTGGCGACTGACGTGGTACCACTCACGACGACCGTCGACAATTTGCCCGCGAGCATGAAATTCCAGAGCCCGGCGTATACCGGGGGTGTTGCGAACCTTGTTGATCAGCGCCTGGCTCATCACCAGCGGTTTGTTGTTCAACGAATAGGCGGATTGCGAACGATCTGCCGCGAGAAATCCGTAGAAGTCACGTTCGCGAGCAAGATTTTTGTAGAGGTTTTGCGGTTCTGGGCTTTGCGGTTGTGCCAGCTCCAGGCTACGGGCCTGCCAGTAACGCCAGCGGTTAGTGGTGGCGAGGTCCTGGGGCAGGCGGCGGGTCAACTGATAAGCGTCGTCCCAGCGAGCCAGGCGCAATAACAGGCGCATACGCCATTCGGACACGGTGTTGTCGCGCAGTTCCGGGTCGTACCTGGTCATCATGTCCAGCGCGCGGCTGTCGAAGCGTTTGGCGAGGGTCAATCCGATTTCCCGGGCGATCGCGACTTTTTCATCCCGGGAGAAATGCATGCTGCTGGCATACCCGTCGAGCAGGTTCATGGCCCTGTCCGGGTCCTGGCGGGCGAGACGGCGCAGGCCGAGGCTGACCACGTCGGACATCGGTTCGTCAGCTGGCGTGAAGCGTGAGGGCTGATTCAACAATTCCGGGTTTTGCGCCACATCGATCAGCAAGCGGCCGCGAGGGGCGAGGGTGGTGAGGCCGTTCACCAGGCTGGTGGCCAGTGGATAGTTGCGCGCCTGAGCGGCGAGCTTGGTGCGTTCCCAACGTTTCTGTTCGGTTAACTGGCCGTCGGCGGCCCACATGCCGAACAGCGCATCACACGCCGCCGGTTGCGATTTCCCGGACAGCCACAGCTTGTTGGCGTTGGCGTAACCCTCGGACTTGAGGTTGTGGCTGATCTGATACTGCGCATTCAGGCAGTCCAACTCAGTGAAGTTGAGCTTGGGGTCGTAATACTTGATGAAAGTCGCCCAATCACCCCGTTCGGCCAGCCAGCGCAACCAGCGCAGTTTCATCCAGTTGGCCTGCGGCAGGTCGCCATGCTCGGCGAGAAATTTTTCGATCTCGGCGTTGCTCGCGGTTTTCAGACGTGCGGTCAGCTCATCGTAGGCGAGATAGGGTTCCAGCGGATAATCGGCCAAGGCCTGGCTGTAACGGAAATACGGGCCGCTATCGCCCTTGGCCAGGGCGCGTTTGGCTTCATCGTAATACTGGCGTTGGGTGGAGAGGTCTACGGCCTGGGCGGATTGAACGGCAGCGGCAGACAGTAAAAAACACGACAAAAAATTGAAAAGGCGACTGCGCATGAGACGTCCGGACAGATAAACCATGACAAGAGTGCTGGCGATGCCCGCACTGAATTATCCGTAGCTTAGCCTTTTGCCAGCAGCGGGTGAAAGCTTTGCGGACCTGTCTGCATCAGTTCGCAACATTTGTTGTGCAGAGTGCTTCGACAGTGAAATTGCCGGCCTTCTGAAGCCTCGATTCAGGTAGAATGCGCGCCCGGTTTTTGGAGAAGCTCATGACCCTGCTCAAATTCAGCGATGTGTCCCTTGCTTTCGGCGCTATGCCGTTGTTGGACAAGGTGTCCTGGCAGATCGCCCGTGGAGAGCGGGTGTGCATCATCGGCCGCAACGGCACTGGCAAGTCCAGCATGATGAAGCTCGTCAAGGGCGACCAGAAGCCCGATGATGGCTCGGTTTGGCGCGCACCCGGCCTCAAGATTGGTGAATTGCCGCAAGAATTGCCAGTAGCCGACGAGCGGACCGTGTTCGATGTGGTAGCCGAAGGCCTGGACGGTGTCGGTGCCTTGCTGGCCGAGTATCACCACCTGAGCCAGAACATCGTCACCGATGCCGACCTGGACAAGCTGATGCACGTCCAGCACGACCTCGAAGCCCGCGATGGCTGGCGTTTGCAGACGCTGGTCGACAGCACGCTGAGCCGCCTGCAGCTACCGGCAGACAAGACGCTGGCCGAGTTGTCCGGTGGTTGGCGCCGCCGCGTCCTGCTGGCCCAGGCCCTGGTTTCCGAACCGGATCTGCTGCTGCTCGATGAGCCAACCAACCACCTGGACATCGGTGCGATCGCCTGGCTCGAAGAGGCGCTGAAGGATTTCCAGGGCGCCGTGCTGTTCATCACGCACGACCGTTCTTTCCTACAGAACCTGGCAACCCGCATCCTCGAACTGGATCGTGGCGGCCTGATCGACTGGAACGGCGACTACGCCAGTTTCCTCGTGCATAAAGAAGCCGAGCTAGCCGCCGAGGCCACTGCCAATGCGCTGTTCGACAAACGCCTGGCTCAGGAAGAGGTGTGGATCCGCCAAGGCATCAAGGCTCGCCGGACCCGTAACGAGGGCCGCGTGCGTGCCTTGAAAGCGTTGCGCGTCGAGCGCAGCGAACGTCGCGAGCGCACCGGTAAGGCCAATATCCAGCTGGAAATCGCCGACAAATCCGGCAAGCAGGTGATGGTGCTCGAGAACGTGAGCTTTGCTCATCCGGGCGGGCCGTTCCTGATCAAGGATTTCTCCATGGTGTTGCAGCGCGGCGACCGTATCGGCCTGCTCGGCGCCAACGGTACCGGCAAGACCACGCTGCTCAAGCTGATGCTCAGCGGTCTGCAACCTACCAGTGGCAAAGTGGAAGAGGGCACGAAGATCGACGTCGCCTACTTCGACCAGTTGCGCCACCAGCTGGATCTGGAAAAGACCGTGATCGATAACGTCGCCGAAGGTCGCGATTTCATCGATATCGACGGCCAGAGTCGTCACGTGCTGAGCTATCTCGGCGACTTCCTGTTCAGCCCGCAGCGTGCCCGCACGCCGGTCAAGGCGCTGTCCGGTGGCGAGCGTGCCCGTCTGTTGCTGGCCAAGCTGTTCAGCAAACCGGCGAACCTGCTGGTACTCGACGAACCGACCAACGACCTCGACGTCGAAACCCTTGAACTGCTGGAAGAGGTCTTGCTGACCTTCAATGGCACCGTGCTGATGGTCAGCCACGACCGGGCATTCCTCGACAACGTAGTCACCAGCACCCTGGTCTTCGAGGGCGAAGGCAAGGTTCGCGAGTACGTCGGTGGTTACCAGGACTGGCTGCGTCAGGGCGGCTCGCCGCGCCTGCTGGGCGTGACCGAGAGCAAGTCTGGCAAGGCCGACTTGAACTCCGCGGTGGTCAAGGCTGAGCCCGCGCCAGTGGTGGCAGCGGTCGAAGCACCAGCGAAGAAAAAACTCAGCTACAAGTTGCAGCGCGAGTTGGAAGCGTTGCCGGGCCAGATCGATGCCATGGAGCAGCAGATTGCTGCTGTTGAAGCCCAGATGGCGGATGCCGGGTTCTATCTGCGGCCGGCGGCTGAAACCGCGGCGGTGATCGCTCAGTTGGCGCAGTTGCAGGCTGAGCTCGACGTGATGGTCGAGCGCTGGGCCGAACTGGATGCCTGATTGATCGTGTAATAAAAAAGCCCGACCTCGGTAACGCGAGTGTCGGGCTTTTCATATGCCATTGAATTGAATCAGTTTCCTGTCTGAGCGAGCTATCAGGATTTGCTTTGCAGGCGTACCGCAAGCACATCGCAAGGCGCGCCGTGGAGCACGTCATTGGCAGTGGACCCCAGCAGCAATGCAAGGCCATGTCGGCCATGGCTGCCCACCACGATCATGTCGCATCCTTGTTCCTTGGCCAGATGGTGAATTTCCTGGCGTGGCTGGCCGTAGGTCAGATGGCTGTACTCCCGGGAAAGCTCCGGATACTTGACGATCAGCCGCTCCAGACGTTCCTTGGCCTGATCGAACTGCTGTTGTTGCAGTTGTGACAGGTCCATCGGCACATCGCCGCCGAAGGCCATGGCCATCGGTTCGACGATATGCACCAGGGACAGCTTCGCACCGTTGCTCACCGACAGCTCGCGAGCGCGGTGGATTACAGGGTCGCACTCTTCGGTTAGATCTACAGCGACCAGAATATGGTTGTAGGGCATGAGGTGCTCCTCCTGAGGGATGCAATATTGGTAAGTATGGCTGGTTTCAAGCGCAGTGGTTCCAAAGTGGCTCAATGCGCTCATTCAAAATCGGGAGTACAGATATGACGGTCTGGATAGTGGTGTCAATCCTGCTGGTGGTACTCAGCCCTCTGGCATGGTTGCGACCATCACGTCATCAGAGCGGTCGGATGGCCCTGCGCATGGAGGCGCGGCGCATTGGCCTGGCCATGCAACTGGCGCCCCAGGAGTGGCCGCACTGGCTCGCTCAGGAACCGCCGAACCCCTGTGCCCAGTACCATCGACCGCGGCGCGGCAGTCAGCCAGCCTGCTGGAGTTATTGGCAGAAAACGCCGGGGGTGTGGGTGAACCAGTGGCAGGAGCTCTGTGAAGATCCTGCGTTGCTGATTCATTTCGAAAAGTTGCCAGGCAACGTTTTCAAGATCGAAGCCGACAAACAAATGATCACTTTGTATTGGGGAGAAAAGGGCGAAACCGAAGTTTTGCAACAAATCGATGCGACCCTCAAGGCGCTCGCCTGACCCCAGGCCCCCGCAGGAGCGATGAGGCAATAAAAAGCCCGACAACATCATCGGGCGGGGGTGGCCAGGCAGGCCGGTAATTTGGTTTGCGCAGATCTTACGCTGGGTATTCACCGCAGCGTTCAAAAATTTTCTATCGAGTCCCGCCAGCGTAGCTTGTTAAACACAGGCTGCGGCGAATTAGGGCGACTTTTCTAATGATTGATCCTATGAATGGCAGCACATGCACCCGCGTGTTAGAGAGCTTCGTCTTACAGAAATGACCGCAAAGTCGAGTTTCAACCCGCATTTTGGGCGATTGACAATTGTCGGAAATTCCGTGAAGGTGGCGTACCCAAATCAAACGGGCGTATGAATTGAGCGTTTGTATTTCAGATCGCTCCTACAGAATCCCGACTATCGCGTTGGCGGGTGTGCCGGGGGAATGGGCGTAGCATCGACGTTTAACGTCCCTGCCGAGCCATTCGCCTGCGTCCGACGTGTACTGTTCAGCTTCCATATCGTGGAGATCAGTTGATGATTTACGAAGGTAAAGCCATCACGGTTAAGGCTCTTGAAAGTGGCATCGTCGAATTGAAATTCGACCTCAAGGGTGAGTCCGTCAACAAGTTCAACCGTCTAACCCTGAACGAACTCCGTCAGGCCGTAGACACCATCAAGGCAGATGCTTCGATCAAGGGTGTGATCGTCAGCAGTGGCAAGGACGTTTTCATCGTCGGCGCCGACATCACCGAATTTGTCGACAACTTCAAGCTGCCGGATGCAGAGCTTGTTGCAGGCAACCTCGAAGCCAACAAGATTTTCAGCGATTTCGAAGACCTCAACGTCCCGACAGTGGTTGCCATCAACGGCATCGCATTGGGTGGTGGTCTGGAAATGTGCCTGGCGGCGGATTACCGCGTCATGTCCACCAAGGCCAAGATCGGTCTGCCGGAAGTCAAGCTGGGCATCTACCCGGGCTTCGGCGGCACTGTGCGTCTGCCGCGCCTGATCGGTGCCGACAACGCCATCGAGTGGATTGCCGCTGGCAAGGAAAACCGTCCGGAAGACGCGCTCAAAGTCGGCGCAGTGGACGCAGTAGTTGCCCCTGAGAAGCTGCAGGAAGCCGCACTTGAAATGATCAAGCGCGCCATTTCCGGCGAGTTCGACTACAAGGCCAAGCGCCAGCCGAAGCTTGAAAAGCTCAAGCTGAACGCCATTGAACAAATGATGGCTTTCGAAACCGCCAAAGGTTTCGTGGCAGGTCAAGCCGGCCCGAACTACCCGGCGCCGGTTGAGGCGATCAAGACTATCCAGAAAGCCGCGAACTTCGGTCGCGAAAAGGCGCTGGAAGTCGAGGCTGCTGGTTTCGTCAAACTGGCCAAGACCTCTGCCGCGCAGAGCTTGATCGGTCTGTTCCTGAACGATCAGGAACTGAAGAAAAAGGCCAAGGCCTACGACGAAATCGCCAAGGACGTGAAGCAGGCCGCCGTTCTGGGCGCCGGCATCATGGGTGGCGGTATCGCCTATCAATCGGCGTCCAAAGGCACGCCGATCCTGATGAAAGACATCAACGAAGCCGGGATCGAGCAAGGTCTGGCCGAAGCCGCCAAGCTGCTGGTTGGCCGTGTTGATAAAGGCCGCATGACCGCTGCGAAAATGGCTGAAGTGCTCAACGGCATCCGTCCAACCCTGTCTTACGGCGACTTCGGTCACGTGGATCTGGTGGTGGAAGCGGTTGTCGAGAACCCTAAAGTCAAGCAAGCCGTTCTGGCGGAAGTTGAAGACAAGGTCAAAGAGGACACCATCCTCGCCTCGAACACGTCGACCATTTCCATCACCTTGCTGGCCAAAGCCCTCAAGCGCCCGGAAAACTTCGTCGGCATGCACTTCTTCAACCCGGTGCACATGATGCCGCTGGTTGAAGTGATCCGTGGCGAGAAGTCCAGCGAGCTGGCTGTTGCCACCACCGTTGCCTACGCCAAGAAAATGGGCAAGAACCCGATCGTCGTCAATGACTGCCCGGGCTTCCTGGTCAACCGTGTACTGTTCCCGTACTTCGGCGGTTTCGCCAAGCTGGTCAGCGCTGGTGTGGACTTCGTGCGTATCGACAAAGTCATGGAAAAATTCGGTTGGCCAATGGGCCCGGCGTACCTGATGGACGTGGTTGGCATCGACACTGGCCACCACGGTCGCGACGTCATGGCTGAAGGCTTCCCGGACCGCATGAAAGACGACCGTCGCTCGGCCGTTGACGTGCTCTACGAAGCCAAGCGCCTGGGCCAGAAGAACGGCAAGGGCTTCTACGCCTACGAGACCGACAAGAAGGGCAAGCAGAAGAAGGTGGCCGACCCGTCGGTGCTGGAAGTGCTCAAGCCAATCGTTTTCGAACAGCGTGAAGTCACTGACGAAGACATCATCAACTGGATGATGATCCCGTTGTGCCTGGAAACCGTGCGTTGCCTGGAAGACGGCATTGTCGAAACCGCCGCCGAAGCCGACATGGGTCTGGTCTACGGTATTGGTTTCCCTCCATTCCGTGGCGGTGCATTGCGCTACATCGACTCGATCGGTGTTGCACAGTTCGTAGCCCTGGCTGACCAGTACGCTGATTTGGGCGCGCTGTACCACCCGACCGCGAAGCTGCGCGAAATGGCCAAAAACGGCCAGAGCTTCTTCGGTTAAGCGCCCCCAACTAGAGTGAGAGTGAACTTATGAGCTTGAATCCTAGAGACGTCGTGATTGTCGACTTCGGTCGTACTCCGATGGGCCGCTCCAAGGGCGGCATGCACCGTAACACCCGCGCCGAAGACATGTCGGCGCACCTGATCAGCAAACTGCTGGAACGTAACGTCAAGGTTGACCCGAGCGAAGTCGAAGACGTGATCTGGGGCTGTGTGAACCAGACGCTGGAGCAGGGCTGGAACATCGCGCGCATGGCGTCGCTGATGACCCAGATCCCGCACACGTCGGCCGGCCAGACGGTCAGCCGTCTGTGTGGTTCGTCGATGAGCGCGCTGCACACCGCCGCGCAAGCGATCATGACCGGCAATGGTGACGTGTTCGTCGTCGGCGGCGTCGAGCACATGGGCCACGTGAGCATGATGCACGGTGTCGATCCGAACCCGCACATGTCGCTGTACGCGGCGAAAGCCTCGGGCATGATGGGCCTGACCGCTGAAATGCTGGGCAAAATGCACGGCATCACTCGCGAGCAACAGGACGCTTTCGGCGTGCGCTCCCACCAACTCGCCCATAAGGCGACCGTGGAAGGCAAGTTCAAAGACGAAATCATCCCGATGCAGGGCTACGACGAGAACGGTTTCCTGAAAACCTTCGACTACGACGAAACCATTCGTCCGGAAACCACCCTGGAAAGCCTGGCGGCTCTCAAGCCAGCGTTCAATCCGAAGGGCGGCACCGTGACAGCCGGTACTTCGTCGCAGATCACCGACGGTGCCTCGTGCATGATCGTGATGTCGGCGCAACGTGCTCAGGACCTGGGCATTCAGCCTTTGGCTGTGATTCGTTCGATGGCAGTGGCAGGTGTGGACCCGGCGATCATGGGCTATGGTCCAGTACCGGCCACACAGAAAGCACTGAAGCGCGCGGGCCTTGGCATCAACGATATCGACTTCTTCGAGCTCAACGAAGCTTTCGCCGCACAGGCCTTGCCAGTGTTGAAAGATCTGAAAGTGCTCGACAAGATGAACGAGAAGGTTAACCTGCACGGCGGCGCGATCGCCCTGGGTCACCCGTTTGGTTGCTCCGGTGCGCGTATCTCCGGCACTTTGCTCAACGTGATGAAGCAAAATGGCGGCAACCTCGGGGTCGCCACCATGTGCATTGGTCTCGGCCAAGGCATCTCCACCGTCTTCGAACGCGTTTAAGCGTCTCGTTGATGGAAGCCGGGGCCAAGTGCCCCGGTTTTTGTTTTTCCGGATTTATTTTGTTTTTATTTTGAAAAAATTTGAGTGAGGGCCAAAGCATGCCGATACAACCAGGGCTCTACCAACATTACAAAGGTCCGCAGTACCGCGTTTTCAGTGTTGCGCGGCATTCGGAAACCGAAGAAGAAGTGGTCTTCTACCAAGCCCTGTATGGCGATTACGGCTTTTGGGTGCGTCCCTTGAGCATGTTCCTGGAGTCCGTCGAGGTTGACGGCGAACAGGTGCCACGCTTTGCTTTGGTGCAGGCCGAAGAAAGCCTTTTTACCAAGCCATAAGCTGAGTGCGCGCAAAACCCTGCGCTTGACCTCACCTTGTTGCCACTATATATAGCGGTGCCGCGTCAGGCGCCAACCGCCTTTCACTTCTCGAATTCAGGAATTTTCTGATCCATGGGCAAATCGCTGGTCATTGTGGAATCCCCGGCTAAGGCCAAGACCATCAACAAGTATTTGGGCAACGAATACGTGGTGAAGTCGAGTATCGGCCATATCCGAGACCTGCCCACCAGCGGTTCGGCTAGCGCCAGCAAAGAGCCCGCCGCCAAGCGCGGCAAGGCTGCTGCAGGCGAAGCGCCGGCCTTGTCGCCCAAAGAAAAGGCGCGCAAGCAGCTGGTTGCCCGCATGGGGGTCGATCCCGAGCATGGCTGGAAAGCCAAGTACGAGATCCTTCCGGGCAAGGAAAAGGTCATCGAAGAGCTGCGCAGGCTCGCCAAGGATGCTGACACCATCTATCTCGCAACCGACTTGGATCGCGAGGGGGAAGCCATTGCCTGGCACCTGCGCGAAGCCATCGGTGGTGACGACAGCCGCTACAAGCGTGTGGTGTTCAACGAAATCACCAAGAAGGCGATTCAGGAAGCTTTCTCCCAGCCGGGTGAACTCGACATCGACCGTGTCAACGCCCAGCAGGCGCGTCGTTTCCTCGATCGCGTCGTGGGTTACATGGTTTCGCCGCTGCTGTGGGCCAAGATCGCCCGTGGTCTGTCGGCCGGTCGTGTGCAATCGGTTGCGGTGAAACTGGTGGTTGAGCGTGAGCGCGAGATCCGTGCGTTCATCCCGGAAGAGTACTGGGAAGTTCACGCCGACCTCGGCACCGCCAAAGGCGCCACTGTGCGTTTCGACGTCGCTCGCGAAAAGGGCGAAGCCTTCAAGCCGCTCAACGAAGCCCAGGCCATGGCCGCGCTGGAGAAGCTCAAGGCGTCCAGCTACAGCATCGTCAAGCGCGAAGACAAGCCGACCAGCAGCAAGCCGTCGGCACCGTTCATCACGTCCACCCTGCAGCAGGCCGCAAGCAACCGGCTGGGCTTCGGCGTGAAGAAAACCATGATGATGGCCCAGCGTCTGTACGAAGCCGGCTACATCACTTACATGCGTACCGACTCCACCAACCTGTCGACCGATGCCGTGGCGATGGCGCGGACCTACATTGAAGGTGAGTTCGGCAAGAAGTATCTGCCGGAAACTCCGAACGTCTACAGCAGCAAGGAAGGCGCACAAGAGGCTCACGAAGCGATTCGTCCATCTGACGCCAATACCGAGCCAAGCAAGCTGTCGGGCATGGAGCGTGACGCTGAGCGTCTCTACGAGCTGATCTGGCGCCAGTTCCTCGCTTGCCAGATGCTCCCGGCGCAGTACCTGTCCACCACCGTGACTGTCGGGGCTGGCGATTTCGAATTGCGCGCCAAGGGCCGTATTCTCAAGTTCGACGGTTACACCCGCGTCATGCCACAAATCGCCAAGCCAGGTGATGACGATGTGCTGCCGGACATGGCCCAGGGTGATGCGATGAAGCTGATCAAGCTTGATCCGACCCAGCACTTCACCAAGCCACCGGCGCGTTACTCGGAAGCCAGCCTGGTTAAAGAAATGGAAAAACGCGGCATCGGTCGTCCTTCGACCTACGCTGCGATCATTTCGACCATCCAGGACCGCGGCTACGTGGCGCTGCACAACCGTCGCTTCTACTCGGAAAAGATGGGTGACATCGTCACCGAGCGTCTGGCCGAGAGCTTCTCCAACCTGATGGACTACGGCTTCACCGCCGGCATGGAAGAGCATCTCGATGACGTGGCCCAGGGCGAACGCGACTGGAAAAACGTGCTCGACGAGTTCTACGGTGACTTCAAGAAAAAACTCGAAGTGGCTGAAAGTCCGGAAAGCGGCATGCGTGCCAACCAGCCGGTGATGACTGACATTCCGTGCACCACCTGCGGCCGTCCGATGCAGATTCGTACCGCGTCGACCGGTGTATTCCTCGGTTGCTCGGGCTACAGCCTGCCGCCGAAAGAGCGCTGCAAGGCCACCGTCAACCTGGTGCCGGGCGACGAAATCGCTGCGGACGACGAGGGTGAGTCGGAATCGCTGGTCCTGCGCGGCAAGCATCGCTGCCCGATCTGCAGCACTGCGATGGATGCCTACCTGCTCGATGAAAAGCGCAAGTTGCACATCTGCGGTAACAACCCGGATTGCGATGGTTACGAAATCGAAGAGGGCACCTATCGCATCAAGGGCTACGAAGGTCCGAGCCTGGAATGCGATAAATGCGGCAGTGAGATGCAACTCAAGACCGGCCGTTTCGGCAAGTTCTTCGGTTGCACCAATCCGACCTGCAAGAACACTCGCAAACTGCTGAAGAGTGGTGATGCGGCGCCGCCGAAGATGGATCCGGTGAAGATGCCTGAGCTGAAATGCGAAAAGGTCAACGACACCTACATCCTGCGCGACGGTGCTTCCGGGTTGTTCCTGGCGGCCAGTCAGTTCCCGAAAAACCGCGAGACCCGTGCTCCTCTGGTCATGGAAATTATCCCGCACAAGGATGAGATCGATCCGAAGTACCACTTCCTGTGCGAAGCACCGAAGAAAGACCCGGACGGTCTGCCAGCGGTAATCCGCTACAGCCGCAAGACCAAGGAGCAATACGTCCAGACCGAAGTCGACGGCAAACCGACGGGCTGGAAAGCGTTCTACGACGGCGGCAAGTGGAAAGTCGAAGACAAGCGTCCGACTGCGAAGGCGTAAATCGTCGGGTACTGAAAAGGCCGCATGACAAACCTAGGGTTTTCATGCGGCCTTTTTGTTTTGTGCTTGCGGTCGGATCGAGTGATCCACGACACTGTCCGACCTGCATCAAGCAATTATTTCGTTGTGGAGGCTGCCGTCATGGCCCACGAACTCTATACCCGTACCAACCAGAAAATTTACTTCGCCGGCCTGTCGCTGGAAGCTCTCGCCAAGGCAGAAGAGGGACGAGCGATGAACTCCCTGGCGCTGATTCAGGCCGGACGCGAATCGGCGCTGTTTCACTTGTATGGGGCGCTGTTGGGGTTGTGCCATGAGATTGCCGGGTTCTATCGCTTGCCTCAAGCCAATGCTTCCCGGGCCGAGTCGTTGCTGACTCGCGAAGTGCTGGACAGCATTGCCATCCCGGAAATGGCCGAGATGGTTGAACTGGCCAACAACCCGGAAACCTGGTTGGCCAAGCTGCTGGCGGCCCACGCGGCGCTGTTTCAACCCCCGCGTGCACCGCACAAGCCTAAAGGCGACGTGACTCAGCCTTTGATCCTGGCGGTAAATCTCGATGAAGAGCAAGCGCCTCAAGAGCTGAGTCGTGAGGAGTTGGAGAGCTGGCGTCAGAATCTGAAGGGGTTGGCGATCCGCTTTCGTGAAGGCCTGAACGAGTGCTGACAGAAACAGTTTCGGGATGGCATCTGGTCAAGATCCCGAGCGAAGCATGGCCGATGCCTATATAATCCCCGCCTTTCGTGGAGAACAAACCTTTATGCCAACGTCCTTTCTAGAAATTGTTGAGTTACCAGACGGCCGTATCGAGCTGCGAAGGGCTGAGGACGAGGGTTCTCTGGTTACTTTGGATTTCTCCGAGGATGCCAAGGCGTTCCTGCAAGGCCAGCATGTAGAAGTTGCCAAGGCGATGTTGAGTGTTGGCGTGCAGATGGCTGGACGCCTGGTGGAAGGTGAATTCGACAAGGAAGAGGGTTCGCGGGTCCTTCATTGATCCCGTCTGTCGGTTTTTCACATTTCGATTCATATCGGCTTCTCTGTCCTTGGAGAAGCCCGGCGCGGCCCGAGTGGGCGCCACTTTCCAGTTAACCCAATCGAATATTCAAACTTTGCGCATCCCCGGTTCGAGCAGCGCTGATCAACTGATGTCGTGACGCTGTACTCAGTGGGTTCAACCAACTGACAACCGTATGACTGCGACCAAGGCGAAGGGCCTCGCAGGTCAGTTGCTGGGCGCTCTGTGTGCCACGTGGTTGCAACAGCAGAATGCGTTCGCGATTAAGTCCGGCATCCCGTAACCAGGCCTGGGTCAGGCTGGCAGGCGGAGCAATCAGTGTGAGCCAGCGGGCATCCTGTTCCTCGCTCAACTCCCTGAGAATCGGCGCCAGAAGGTTCAGGCAGTTCCCGGCAGCACCACGCAGAGACAATTCACTGAAGACTTCAGGGTCGGTGCTCCACGGCGACTCGACCACTTCTTTCAGTATTGGCTCCAGCGGCGGCGCCATGAACGCTTCGAACAGCAGAGGCAGTTGGGCTTGCTGTGGTGTGTGTGGGAACTGCATAAAGCCTCCTTTAGCGGCGAATGACGCCAACACTCAAGCCTTCGATCACCAGTTCCTGATCTTTAAGGTTCACTTCGATAGGCGCAAATTCCGGGTTTTCTGCAATCAGCCAGACCTTGCTGCCATCGCGCTTGAAGCGTTTGACGGTCACTTCGTCACCGATCCGCGCAACCACGATCTGGCCGTTGCGGGCTTCGCGAGTGGTATGCACCGCCAGCAAGTCACCGTCGAAAATGCCGACGTCTTTCATGCTCATGCCATGAACCCGCAGCAGATAATCAGCCCGGGGGTGGAAGAACGCCGGGTTGATGTTGCAGGATTCTTCGACGTGCTGTTGGGCAAGGATTGGCGCTCCGGCTGCAACCCGGCCAATGATTGGCAGGGTAGAATCGTCGGCCTTGGCTTCGAAACCGGGAATGCGAATGCCGCGGGAAGCACCGGGGGTCATCTCGATAGCGCCTTTGCGAGCCAGCGCCTTGAGGTGTTCTTCCGCCGCGTTGGGCGATTTGAAACCCAGCTCCTGAGCGATTTCCGCGCGGGTTGGCGGGTAGCCGTTGTCTTCAAGGCAGCGTTTGATGAAGGCCAGAATCTCGGCTTGGCGTGGCGTCAGCTTTAGCATATTGATCGCTCTGTCTTTTTATACAGTGACTGGGATTATATACAGTGAAACGGTCTTGGCAATGCCCCTTTTTTTACTGCCCGCCAGACGGTCGATAAGCCAATGGATTGAAGCTTTGCCGTTGTATGGTTAAATATCTGACTGACCGTTCCCAAAACGGACTGCCAGGCTTGACAAGGCACAGGCTGAAACGTATGTTTCAAACAAGTGTTTGTCAGGCGGAGTAGCCATGGCCCAGTCGGAAACCGTTGAACGCATCCTTGATGCTGCCGAGCAGTTGTTCGCGGAAAAAGGTTTCGCTGAAACCTCGTTGCGTCTGATCACCAGCAAGGCCGGTGTCAATCTGGCGGCGGTGAACTATCACTTCGGATCGAAGAAGGCGCTGATCCAAGCGGTTTTCTCACGATTCCTCGGGCCGTTCTGCATCAGTCTCGATAAAGAGCTTGAGCGTCGTCAGGCCAAGCCTGAAAACAAGCCGACGCTCGAAGAACTCCTGGAAATCCTCGTCGAGCAAGCGCTGGTGGTCCAGCCTCGCAGCGGTAACGATCTGTCCATCTTCATGCGTTTGCTGGGTCTGGCGTTCAGTCAGAGCCAGGGGCATTTGCGTCGCTACCTGGAAGACATGTACGGCAAGGTGTTCCGCCGTTACATGATGCTGGTCAATGAAGCTGCGCCGCGTATCCCACCGATCGAGCTGTTCTGGCGCGTGCACTTCATGCTGGGTGCGGCAGCCTTCAGCATGTCCGGGATCAAGGCCTTGCGCGCCATTGCCGAGACCGATTTTGGTGTGAACACCTCCATCGAGCAGGTCATGCGCCTGATGGTGCCGTTCCTCGCCGCCGGCATGCGTGCCGAATCAGGTGTCACCGACACCGCCATGGCTACCGCACAATTGCGTCCGCGCAGCAAATCGACACCGGTTGCCGCCAAGGTTTGACCGCTTACGGGTGGGCGCGGCTGCTTACATCCGCTAAGCTAGCCGCCCATGCCGACTCTCGTTCTGCTCCCGCTGCCAAATAATGTCGCCGATCAACCGGGCACTGCCTGCGGTGGCGATTTGGCGCGAGCCGGGTTTATCGTTATCAAGGAATCTCTATGACTGCTGGCCTGCAAGGCTCGTTGATGGTGGACGTCGCCGGTACCTGGCTGACGGCTGAAGATCGCCAACTGTTGCGTCAACCTGAAGTGGGTGGCCTGATCATTTTTGCCCGCAACATCGAGCATCCGCGCCAGGTGCGGGAACTGAGCGCAGCGATTCGTGCCGTTCGTCCTGACCTGCTTTTGGCGGTGGATCAGGAGGGCGGACGAGTTCAGCGACTGCGTCAGGGATTCGTTCGGTTGCCCGCCATGCGTGCGATCGCCGATAACCCGAATGCCGAATTCCTGGCCGAACAGTGCGGCTGGATCATGGCCACCGAAGTCCTTGCCGTTGGCCTGGACTTGAGCTTTGCACCGGTGCTTGACCTTGATTACCAGCGCAGTGCAGTAGTGGGTACACGCTCGTTCGAAGGTGATCCCGAGCGTGCAGCGCTGTTGGCTGGCGCGTTCATTCGCGGTATGAACAGCGCCGGCATGGCGGCCACCGGCAAGCATTTCCCTGGCCACGGTTGGGCTGAGGCGGACTCCCATGTCGCAATTCCGAACGATGAACGCAGTCTTGACGACATCCGTGCCAACGACCTGGTGCCGTTCGCCAGATTGAGCAAGCAATTGGCCGCTGTCATGCCCGCCCACGTGATTTACCCGCAAGTCGATTCCCAGCCTGCGGGCTTCTCCCGTCGCTGGTTGCAGGACATCCTGCGCGGTGAGTTGCAGTTCGATGGTGTGATTTTCAGCGACGACCTGTCCATGGCAGGCGCCCATGTGGTGGGCGATGCCGCGAGTCGCATTGAGGCGGCGCTGACGGCGGGTTGCGACATGGGCCTGGTGTGCAACGATCGTGCTGCGGCCGAGTTGGCCCTGAGTGCCGCGCAAAGGCTGAAGGTCAAGCCCTCCGCACGCATCGCTCGGATGCGCGGGCAATCGTTCGCGAGCACTGAATATCGTCAGGATCCACGCTGGCTGGCTGCCGTCGGAGCGCTCAAAGAAGCTCAATTGATTGGTTGACGACTGAATCGAATAGCCCCCCATCGCTAGCGGGCTCGCTCCCACATTTTGATTTTTGCTTGGCTTTGATATTGAAGCCGACATGAATCACTGTTGGCGCGAACCTTCTCGCGAAGAGGGGGAGTTGAGCTGCTGAAAATCTCAGCGCTTCTCCAGCTTATCCGGCAACGGCGCAAACAACGCTTCGATATCATCGCTCTGCAGTTTCCAGTCCCCAGCCTGACGCCCGTCCAGCACCCCCGCCGCAAGGTCGGATTTTTCCTTCTGCAGGTGCTGAATTTTCTCTTCGACCGTGCCGCGTGCAATCAGCTTGTAGACGAAAACCGGCTTTTCCTGGCCGATACGATAGGCGCGGTCAGTTGCCTGATTTTCCGTCGCCGGGTTCCACCACGGATCGTAATGAATCACGGTGTCCGCTTCCGTCAGGTTCAAGCCGACCCCACCTGCTTTCAAGCTGATCAGAAAAATCTGACGCTTGCCGTTTTGAAAATCTTTCACGGGTGTCCGTCGGTCGCGGGTCTGGCCCGTCAATAACGCATAGTCCACCCCGCGTTTTTTCAGTTCGTCTTCGATGAGCGACAACATTGAAGTGAACTGCGAGAACAGCAGAATCCTTCGGCCTTCCTCAAACAATTCTTCGAGCATTTCCATCAGGCTGTCGAGCTTGCCTGACGTGCTGCCGCGCGTCGGTAGGGTGGCGTCGTTGACCAGGCGCAAATCACAGCACACCTGGCGCAGCTTCAACAGCGCCTCAAGAATGATGATCTGGCTGCGAGCCACGCCTTTGCGGGTGATCTCGTCGCGGACTTTCTTGTCCATGGCCAGGCGCATGGTTTCGTACATGTCGCGCTGGGCTTCGTTGAGTTCGACCCAGTGGATGATTTCGGTTTTCGGCGGCAGCTCGGTAGCAACCTGTTCCTTGGTTCGGCGTAACAGAAAAGGTTTGATCCGACCGTTGAGGTGCTGAAGTCTTACTTCGCTGGTGCGCTTTTCTATCGGTACGCGGTAATCACGATTGAAACTTTTCACGTCGCCGAGCCAGCCTGGCAACAGGAAGTGAAACAGCGACCACAGCTCACCCAAGTGGTTTTCCAGCGGGGTGCCACTCAGGCACAAGCGCTGACGGGCGTTCAGTTCCCGGGCCGCTTGTGCAGCCTTGCTGTTCGGGTTCTTGATGTATTGCGCTTCGTCCAGCACCAGTACATGCAGCGGCTGTGCGGCTAGACGTTCAACATCCTTGGGCAGCAGGGCGTAGGTGGTCAGGATCAGGTCGTAATTCGCCAGATGCTCGAAATGCTTTTTGCGGCTGGCGCCATACAAAGCCAGGACCTTGAGCTGCGGCGTAAAGTGCGCCGCCTCGTCGAGCCAGTTGGGAATCAGGCTGGTTGGCATCACCACCATGCACGGGCGGTCGAGGCGGCCGGCAATTTTTTCGGTGAGCACATGCGCCAGGGTTTGCAGGGTTTTACCCAGGCCCATGTCGTCCGCGAGAATCCCGCCAACCTCCAGCTGCCGCAGCGATTGCATCCAGCTCAAGCCTTCAAGCTGATAGGGGCGCAACGTTGCGTTCAGGCCTTCGGGGACGGTGGCGGTGTAATCCTTGATGTCGCGCAGACGCTGGGCAAAGGTGCGGATCTGCTCGCCACCTTCCCAGAGCAGCGGCAGGTCCTCCAGCGGATTCAGGCGCGTGGCGTCGGCCTTGCTCAGGCGTAAGGTGGTTTCGCCCGGCTCTTGCAGATAGAACTCGCCGAGCGTTGCCAGCACCGGTTTCAAGCGACCGAAAGGCAGGGCGACTTGCAGGGGGCCGTACTCGGAATTCGGCCGGTTTGGAATGTTCACCAGGATCAGTTCGTCGTCACGACGCCGAGCCAGACGTTCCGGGTTGAGAAGCTCGGTGTGCGAGCGCATCAGGTTCAGCAGGATGGGCAGCAGGCTCAGTCGCTCGCCGTTGACGATGATGCCCAGTTCCAGGTCGAACCAGTCCCGTTCCGGTGTTTGCTCGACCGTGGCGTACCAGTCATCCACGGCCGTCAGGTCGAAGCCGAAGTCCTCGTTGATCTGCAGCTCCCAGCCCTGGGTTCGAAGCTTGGGCAGATCGTTGAGGGTGAAGGTCAGCCAGGCGCTGTCATTGACCATCTCGAACAGCTCGCCGGCACTTTCCGGCAGGGCCTTGCTCTGCCGGGTGGCGATTTTGAAGCCGAGGATCCGTAGCTGTTCGCGGTAGGACTGTTCCACTTCCGGCTGACGTTTTATCCGTAGCGTCTGTGTTTCCTGGCGAATCAGGATGTCAGTGTTTTTCTGCCCGCTAACGTATTCGTCCAGATAGCTGAAAGACAGCGCAGCGCGATGCTGGATGTAGCGCTGCATCCGTCCATTGCGCGGCTCGAAGGCACTGAACTCTATGCTCGCCAGCCACAGGCGCGGCACTGGCTGCACGTTGTCCACCATGACTTGCGGCGGGGCCTTGGGGCTACGGTTTTCCAGCACGGCTTGAAGTTTTTCCAGGAGTTCGGCGTCTTTGGCGGCAGCGGGGTAGGCGAGGGTCTCCTGTACTTGCAGCAGTACCGCAGCGCAGTGTTTGCAGTTGCTGTGAACCGGGCAGGAGCAGATGGCATCGACCATCAGCAGGGTGCCTTTGGCCGACTCACGCAGGCGAATGGTCTGACGGTAAACGTTACCGCCAGAGCCTTCGCAAGCCGCGATGATGGTGGCGTCGCCGGCTTCGACGATCCTGACGCGATTTTCCAGTGCGTAGCGGCGGCCACGCTCCAGGCTCTGTTCCTTGAATCGGCTGACCCAGGAAGGTGCCAGGGGTTTGCTCAGGGTCGCGGACATGGGGACTTCAATCAGTCAGGGACGACTTCAGGGGCTTCCCGCGGGGCGGGCGCCGTCAATGAAGTGATCTTGATCAGCAGGCCGAGGTGGCCGGCGTCGAGGAAGTTCAGTTGGCCGTTTTTGGTATGACTTTCCTGTTTCAGGCGTTCGCTGGCGGTCACCAGGCCATCGGCGTTGAACTGATTGACCCAGAAGTCGGCGTCAACATCGGTGAAACGCCCCAGTTTTAGATCGAGGGTGCCTTCGATAGGGAACTGACCGAACTGCTCCTTGCCATCGCTGATCGCCACCTTGACCGGTGTTTCTCCCAGCGTCTGCTGCCATGCTTTATGCATCAGGACGCTGTAGTCGTTACTGGCGGTGAGCTTTTCCACTTCTGGATTGAGGCTCGGCGTGCGAAAGCTGTCAGGGTCGATGCGCTTGGCGCCGGCATCCCAGTCTTCCGGTGCGGCACGGCTGACAATCGCCGGCACGGCGTTTTGACGGACCAGAATCATTTCGACCTGATACAGGTCATCGGCAAACGCCGTAGGTGCGACCAAAGTCATCAGCAGGGTCAGTGAGCGAAACAGGCGCATGCGGCGTCCTTCAAGCAGTTTTCGGAATGAGGCGCTCGAACAGCGCCTCTACAGTATTAAAGCGCTCTTCCGGGCGCTCCATCGGAACCTGGAACTTGAACATCGTGGCTCCTTCGAACTTGTAGCGTTTTGGCTGGCTCTGGATCAGTTTGATCAGGGTCAGCGGGTCCACCGGCGTTTGTGCCGCGAATTCAATGCGCCCCCCTTGTGGGCCGCCATCGACTTTCTTGATGCCCAACAACTCGGCTTGCAATTTCAGGGCGGTGATGCGCATCAGGTTCTTGGTGGGTTCCGGCAGCAAACCGAAACGATCGATCATTTCCACCTGCAAATCCTTGAGACCTTCCTCGTCGGTGGCCGAGGCAATGCGCTTGTAGAGAATCAGGCGGGCGTGAACGTCCGGCAGATAGTCTTCGGGAATCAACGCCGGTACGCGCAAGTTGACTTCCGGGCCACCACCCAAAGGTTGATCGAGGTTCGGCTGCTCGCCCTTGCGGATCGACTTCACCGCGCGTTCGAGCATTTCCATGTACAGCGTGAAACCGACTGCCTGGATCTGCCCGCTTTGTCCGTCGCCGAGCAGTTCGCCGGCGCCACGGATCTCCAGGTCGTTGGTGGCGAGCACGAAGCCCGCGCCGAGGTCTTGGGTGTTGGCGATCGCTTCCAGGCGCTTTTCCGCGTCCGCGGTGATTTGCTGGCGCGGCGGCGTCAGCAGGTAGGCGTACGCCTGGTGGTGACTGCGACCGACCCGGCCGCGCAACTGGTGCAGCTGGGCCAGGCCGAACTTGTCGGCACGCTCGATGATGATGGTGTTGGCGCTCGGCACGTCGATGCCGGTCTCGATGATGGTCGAGGCGATCAGCACGTTGAAGCGCTTGTGGTAGAAGTCGCTCATCACCTGTTCGAGTTCGCGTTCGCGCATCTGCCCGTGACCGATGCCGATCCTTGCTTCCGGCACCAGCTCAGCCAGTTCGGCGGCGCATTTTTCAATGGTTTTCACGTCGTTGTGCAGGTAATAGACCTGGCCGCCACGCAGCAGCTCACGCAGCAGGGCTTCTTTGACCGTGCTCTTGTTCTGCTCCATGACAAACGTTCGCACCGACAGGCGTCGGGCCGGTGGCGTGGCAATGATCGACAGGTCGCGCATGCCCGATACCGCCATGTTCAGCGTGCGCGGAATCGGCGTGGCGGTCAGCGTGAGAATGTCGACTTCGCTGCGCAGGGCCTTGAGCTGTTCTTTCTGGCGCACACCGAATCGGTGTTCCTCGTCGATGATCACCAGCCCCAGGTTTTTGATTTTTACATCGTCGGACAGCAGCTTGTGTGTGCCGATGACGATGTCGATCTTGCCTTCGGCGAGATCCGCCACTGCCGCGTTCACTTCCTTGGCCGACTTGAAGCGGCTCATGACTTCCACGGTCACCGGCCAGTCGGCGAAGCGGTCGCGGAAGCTGTTGTAATGCTGTTGGGCGAGCAGGGTGGTCGGCACCAGAATCGCTACCTGGCGACCGCCATGCACGGCGATGAACGCGGCGCGCATCGCCACTTCGGTCTTGCCGAAACCCACGTCACCGCAGACCAGTCGGTCCATCGGTTTTGGTGCGAGCATGTCTTCGCGCACGGCTTCGATGGTGGTTTGCTGGTCGGGGGTTTCTTCGAAAGGGAAACCGGCGCTGAAGGTGGCGTAATCGGCTTTCGGGTCAGCAAAGGCGTAGCCTTCGCGGGCGGCACGACGGGCATAGATGTCGAGCAGCTCGGCTGCGACATCGCGTACTTGCTCGGCAGCCTTGCGCTTGGCTTTCTGCCAGGTCTCGGAGCCGAGGCGATGCAGCGGGGCGAGGGCGTCGTCGCTGCCGGTGTAGCGGGCGATCAAGTGCAGGTTGGCCACCGGCACGTAGAGCTTGGCGCCCTCGGCGTACTCCAGAGCGAGGAATTCGGCGGCCTGGCTGTCGATTTCCAGTGTCGCGAGCCCGAGATAGCGCCCGACGCCGTGGTCGATATGCACTACAGGGGCGCCTTCACGCAGCTCGGTGAGGTTCTTGATGACGGCGTCGTTGTTGGCGTCGGCGCGCTTTTCGCGGCGCCGACGCTGCATTACTCGCTGACCGAACAGCGGGCTTTCGGCCACCAGCGCCAAGGCTGGATCGTCCAGCAACAAACCTTCATCCAGCGGTGCGATGGTGATTGCCAGGCGTTCTTTACCGGCGACGAAGTCCGGCCAGCTATCGACGGTTTTTGGTCGCAGCTTCAAACGCTCAAGCAGTTCCAGCAGCACTTCGCGACGGCCGGCGGATTCCGCGGTAAACAGCACACGGCCCGGGAACTGATCGAGGAAGCCCGCCAGTGCCGCCAGCGGTTGGGTTGCCTTGGCTTCGATCGCCAGGTTCGGCAACTCCCGGGCGGGGAAGCGTTCGCGGCCAGCGCCGCTTTCTACATCCTGTTGACTGGCCACTACGCGCGGCCAGTTTTTCAGGCGTGCGAAGCAATCTTCAACCGGCAGGAACAGTTCAGCGGGCGGTAATAAAGGACGGGACGGGTCGACGCGGCGTTCTTCATAGCGATTGCGTACGTCGTTCCAGAAGTTCTCCGCGGCTTGTTCGATGCCGGGCAGCGAGAACACTTGCGTGTCCTGGGGCAGGTAATCGAACAGGGTCGAGGTTTCTTCAAAAAACAGTGGCAGGTAATACTCGATACCGGCGGGAGTGATACCGCTGCTCAGGTCCTGGAAGATCGGGCAGCGCCGGAAATCGACATCGAAGCGTTCGCGAAAGCGCGCCTTGAAGCGAGTGACCGCTTCTTTTTGCAGCGGGAATTCCTTGGCCGGCAGCAGCTTGACCGAATCGACCTTGTCGATGGAGCGTTGGTTCTCCGGGTCAAAGGTGCGCAGGGTTTCGATTTCATCGTCGAACAGGTCGATGCGGTACGGCAGTTTGCTGCCCATCGGGAATAAATCGATCAGCGAACCGCGCACGGTGAATTCGCCGTGTTCGTACACCGTATCGACATAGCGATAACCGCTGGCTTCAAGTCGGGTGCGCATTTGCTCGACGTCGAGCTTTTGCCCGACATCCAGCACCAGGCTGCTGCCCAGCAGGAAGGTGGTCGGCGCCAGGCGATGCAGGGCCGTGGTGATCGGCACCACCAGCACGCCATGGCTCAGTTCCGGAAGCCGGTACAGGCTGGCGATGCGCTGGGAAATGATGTCCTGGTGCGGCGAGAACAGATCGTAGGGCAACGTTTCCCAATCGGGGAAATGCAGCACAGGTAAATCCGGGGCGAAGAACCCCAGCTCCTGTTCCAGTCGTTCGGCACTTTGGCTGTCGGCTGTAAGCAGCAGGGTGAAGCGCTTGGCAGCGCTGGCGGCCTCGGCAATGGCCAGGCTCAGGGCGGCACCGGGCAGGTTGCCCCAGTGCTGTTTACCTGCCGCGGCAGGGAGAAGCGGTAGACGCAGAACGGGCACGGAAGGTTGAGCTCCAAGCGTTGCGACAAAGTCGGTAATTGTAGCGGCCCGGAGTGCCGCCTGTCAGTTGCAGACTGTGTCTATTACGCAGGTTTGGTGAAATGTAGTGGTAAAGACAAAATACCGTGGTTTTTTAACGGAAAAATCCAATTATGTAGTGGTAAAACGTCAGGGTGTTACGGAGGGTTACGGACAAGGTAACGATATCTCCAAAAAATTGACTCTTCTGAAAGCCCCGGTTTTACTGGGCTTTAGCGCTGCGCAATTTTTTTGAACAGGAAAATGTTACGGGTCGCACGACAGGCGCGCATTGCTACACGCGTCACTCGGCGGCATAATGTAGCCCCTTTTTTCTGCCCCTACATGTGGAAGGTTCCCGTGACTCAGAAGCCCGACCAGTGTCTTGGTGAATGGATCGACCGTGAAGCACTCGCAGAAGCGATGATTCCGCTTATCGGTCAGCTCTACCGCAATAACAACGTGGTGAGCTCGATCTATGGCCGCAGCCTGATCAATCGTTCAGTCATTGCGATTCTCAAAGCTCACCGCTTTGCTCGTCACCGTCAGTCCGACGATTCCGAGCTGTCCGTCCACGAAACATTCCCGCTGATCAAAGCGATGAGCGAGCTCAAGCTCGGCGCCGCTTCGGTTGACCTGGGCAAGCTGGCGGCCAAATTCAAGGCCGAAGGCAAAGACCGTACTGCCGAGCAGTTCGTTCGTGAAGAACTGGCTGACGTGGTTGGCCAGCAGAACGCTTCCGCCCGCAAAGGCACTGACGTTGTCCTGTACGGCTTCGGTCGTATCGGCCGTCTGCTGGCGCGCATCCTGATCGAGAAAACCGGTGGTGGCGACGGCCTGCGCCTGCGCGCCATCGTTGTCCGCAAGGGCGCCGAGAACGATCTGGTCAAGCGTGCCAGCCTGCTGCGTCGTGACTCGGTTCATGGCCCGTTCGATGGCACCATCACCATTGATGAAGCCAACAACACCATCACCGCCAACGGCAACCTGATCCAGGTTATCTACGCCAAGAGCCCGGCCGAAGTCGATTACACCCAGTACGGCATCGAAAACGCGCTGATCGTCGACAACACCGGTGTATGGCGTGACGCCGATGGCCTGGGCCAGCACCTGGCCTGCCCGGGCGCTGCCCGCGTGATCCTCACCGCACCTGGCAAGGGCGCGCTGAAGAACATCGTGCACGGCATCAACCATGGCGACATCACCCCTGATGACAAGATCATCTCGGCGGCTTCCTGCACCACCAACGCCATCGTGCCGGTGCTCAAGGCAGTCAACGACAAGTTTGGCATCGTCAATGGCCACGTCGAAACCGTTCACTCGTTCACCAACGACCAGAACCTGATCGACAACTTCCACAAGGGCAGCCGTCGTGGCCGCGCCGCGCCGCTGAACATGGTTATCACCGAGACCGGTGCTGCCACAGCGGCTGCCAAGGCATTGCCTGTGTTGAAGGGCAAGCTGACCGGTAACGCGATTCGCGTTCCTACGCCAAACGTGTCGATGGCGATCCTGAACCTGAATCTGGAAAAAGCCACCACGCGCGAAGAGATCAACGAATACCTGCGCCAGATGGCCATGCATTCGGATCTGCACAAGCAGATCGACTACGTCAGCTCTCAGGAAGTGGTTTCCACCGACTTCGTTGGCTCTCGCCACGCAGGCGTTGTGGACGCTGAAGCGACCATCACCCAAGACAACCGCGTTGTACTGTACGTTTGGTACGACAACGAATTCGGTTACAGCTGCCAGGTGGTTCGCGTGATGGAAGACATGGCCGGTGTAAACCCGCCAGCATTCCCGCGCTAAGCTTTAGCTGCAGATGAAAACGCCCCGGCTTTGGTCGGGGCGTTTTTGTTTGTGCAGTGTCTGGAAGGGCAGGCAGGGCAGCCCTTGCAGGGACATGCATAATGATGGGCTCTGGCGCGGTGTCAGGGGATGTCTTCGGGAGTGTCGGGCTTGTTGACAGGTTGGCATTGGGTGCATCTGCTGTTGTTCGGGGCATTAGCGGGCTGCGGTCATGGCGACGCCATGGAAAGCTTTGGCGGCCAGACCATGGGTAGCTCGTATTCGATCAAATACGTTCGTCACGTCGGTATTCCCGCTCCGGCAGAGGTTCGGGTCGAAGTCGAAAAGATCCTGGCCGAAGTGGATCGGCAAATGTCGACTTACCGAAGCGACTCCGATATCGAACGCTTCAACCGGTTGCCCGTCGACAGTTGTCAGAAAATGCCCGCGCCGGTTCTCGAATTGGTTCGCGTCGGCGAGCAGCTGTCAGCGCAAAGTGAAGGTTCGTTCGATTTGACCGTGGAGCCGCTGCTCAATCTCTGGGGCTTCGGCCCTCAGGCTCGCGAGGAAAAAGTTCCAACCGCCCAAGCGCTTGCCGAAGTGCGGCAGCGCGTGGGATATGCCCATCTGCGTATCGACGGCGACCAGTTGTGCAAGGACGCCGCCGTCGAGGTCGACTTCAACAGCATCGCCGCCGGTTATGCGGTGGACACGATTGCCGCAAGGCTCGAGGCGATGGGCATCCACGACTATCTCGCCGAGGTCACGGGTGAACTCAAAGCCTCCGGCAACAAGGCCGACGGTTCGCCATGGCGTATCGCACTGGAAGAACCACGAGATGATCTGCAGGTGGCGGAGCGCATTGTCTCCATCGACGGTTACGGCCTGTCCACTTCCGGCGACTACCGCCATTATTTCGAGCAGGATGGAAAGCGTTATTCCCACACCTTCGATGCCCGCACCGGTACACCGGTCGCACACACACTGGCGTCGGTCACAGTGATTCATCCTTCGGCGTTGATGGCCGATGGCTTATCGACGCTGTTGTTGATACTCGGCCCGGAGCGCGGTTGGGATTACGCGGAAAAACACGGTATCGGCGCATTTTTTGTGATCCGTGCCGATACAGGATTCGTCACACGTACCAGTCACGCTTTTGAACGCATCAACGCTGGAAAAACCGAATGACTGCGGCGCTTCAAGCACTGAAAAGTGGCGTTGTAGTGCAGGCAAAACTAGCCTACGACGCGACCAAGGGTTAATGTGCGCGGCGTTGACGCTTCTATAGACTGTGTCCGGGTTCTGCACTGGCCCCAAATTGTTCCTTCATGCCACAGATTGGCGTGATTTAGCCGCAGGTGCCGATGGCGCCACGGCCTGTTCTGAGGAGTACGCATGGCTGTCTACAACTACGACGTGGTGGTGTTGGGTTCCGGCCCGGCGGGAGAAGGCGCGGCAATGAACGCCGCCAAAGCAGGGCGCAAGGTGGCGATGGTTGATAGCCGTCGCCAGGTCGGCGGCAACTGCACTCACTTGGGCACCATCCCGTCCAAGGCACTGCGTCACTCGGTCCGGCAGATCATGCAGTTCAACACCAACCCGATGTTCCGGGCCATTGGTGAGCCGCGCTGGTTCTCGTTCCCGGACGTGCTGAAAAGCGCCGAAAAAGTCATCTCCAAACAAGTCGCCTCGCGCACCGGCTACTACGCCCGTAATCGCGTCGACGTGTTCTTCGGCACCGGCAGCTTCGCCGACGAGCAAACCATCGAAGTGGTCTGCGCCAATGGAGTGGTCGAGAAACTGGTGGCCAAGCACATCATCATCGCCACCGGCTCGCGTCCGTATCGCCCGGCGGACATCGATTTCCACCACCCGCGTATCTACGATAGCGACACCATCCTCAGCCTCGGCCACACCCCGCGCAAACTCATCGTTTATGGCGCCGGCGTGATCGGTTGCGAATACGCCTCGATCTTCAGTGGTCTGGGTGTATTGGTTGAACTGGTGGACAACCGTGGCCAGTTGTTGAGCTTCCTCGACTCGGAAATTTCCCAGGCGTTGAGCTACCACTTCAGCAACAACAACATCACGGTTCGCCACAACGAAGACTACGACCGCGTCGAAGGCGTGGACAACGGCGTGATCCTGCACCTCAAGTCCGGCAAGAAGATCAAGGCCGATGCCTTGCTCTGGTGCAATGGCCGTACTGGCAACACCGATCAGCTCGGTCTGGAAAACATTGGCGTGAAGGTCAATGGCCGTGGCCAGATCGAAGTCGATGAAAATTACCGCACCGGCATCCAGAACATTTATGGCGCCGGTGACGTGATCGGCTGGCCGAGCCTGGCCAGTGCTGCCCATGACCAGGGCCGTTCCGCTGCGGGCAGTATCGTCGACAATGGCAGCTGGCGTTTCGTCAACGACGTGCCGACCGGCATCTACACCATTCCGGAGATCAGCTCGATCGGCAAGAACGAGCAAGAGCTGACCCAGGCCAAGGTGCCGTACGAAGTGGGCAAGGCGTTTTTCAAGAGCATGGCGCGTGCGCAGATCGCCGGCGAGCCGCAAGGCATGCTGAAGATCCTGTTCCACCGCGAAACCCTGGAAGTGCTGGGCGTGCACTGCTTCGGTTATCAGGCCTCGGAGATCGTGCACATCGGCCAGGCGATCATGAACCAGCCGGGCGAACTCAATACCCTGAAGTATTTCGTCAACACCACGTTCAACTACCCGACCATGGCCGAAGCCTATCGGGTCGCGGCGTACGATGGCCTCAACCGGCTTTTTTGAGCGGCTCCGGCCGGTGGCCTGAGCCGGCCGGGGAGACCGATTTCAGCAATTCTCGAGCGTGGCAGTGGCCAAACCGGGAAAGTCTGTAATCAGGCTGTCAACGCCGAAGTCGGCGAGTCTGCGCATCAGCGCGGGCTCGTTGACTGTCCATACCGACACATGCAGCCCCTGGCGCTGCGCCTTTTGCAGGCGTTCCGGCGTACACAGGGTCCAGTTCAGCGCCAGAATCTCGCAGCCATAGCTTGCCGCGACCTTCAACGGGTCGAGCCAGGCGTACTCGGCCACCAGGCCACGGGAAACGTCCGGCACCAGGTCCAGCGCGGCCTTGAGCACTTCACGGGAGCTTGAGGTGATTGTCACCTTGTCCAGCAAACCATGACGTTGCGCCATTTCGCGGATCGCCAGAACGGTGGTCGCGGCGCGGGTGCGTGAGGCGCTTTTGACTTCCAGTTGCCAATGCTCGAAATCGCATTTTTCGAACAGCTCTTCCAGGGTCGGGATCGGGCACGGCTTGATCCAGCCAGGGCCACCCTTGCGCGCGTCATACGTCACCAGTTCGGCGGCCGTGTGCTCGGCGACCTTGCCGCGCCGGTCGGTGGTGCGTTTGAGCGTCGGGTCGTGGATGACCATCAGCTCGCCGTCCTTGGACAGGTGCAAGTCCAGTTCGCAGCGGCGCACGCCGTGCTTGAGACATTCCTGAAAACTGGTCAGGGTATTTTCCGGTGCTTCGCCCTTGGCGCCGCGATGGCCGTAGATGAGGGTCACGGTTCTTCCTTAAATTAATTGCCTGATTCGAGTTGTTCGCGGGCCAGGCGTCGTTCCTGGGCCTGCTTTTGCAAGATATGCCGGGCCAACAGTTGCCGCTGGGCGTCGGTCAGGTGTTCGAATTCGGTGCCGACGTCAAAACCATCGCCCTTGCGGTCGCAATGAGTGACCCGAGCGCGCAGCAACAAACCCAAGGCTTGTGGCATCAGTACCAGCTTGACCGACAGGCGAGAGCCGGCGGCGATTGGCGTGGGGTGCTGGAAGTCGATGCCACCCTCGGAGATGATCACCGGCTGCGGTTCGCCAATTTGCCCGAGCACCGTCAGGGCGATGACCTGGCTCAGCAAATCGATGCGTTTGTTCTGGGACTTCAGGAACGCGGCGATGTTGCGGTCGCGCTCATTGATCTGGCGCAACAGGTGCTGCGACTCGAATTCGCTCAGGTGCAATTCGCTGAGCAGGTTGAAGAGTGGGGAAGCATCCTGCAACACTTCCTGGCCTGTGGCTTCGGTAGCGGACAGGGGCCGAATTTCCAGTGCGATCGTGTCCTCGATACGGTAGTATTCGCGGCGATCTTCTTCATCTAATGTCGACATGGCGAACCCATGGTAGCGGCGGTGGTCTGAGTGTAAAGCTGGTTATCGACCCCCGCCACAAGGACGTTCCTTTTCCCTCCGAACAAGCCCCGACATGTTCAGACCTCTCTTCGTATTTATCGGCACGCGTTACACCCGTGCAAAGCGTCGCAATCATTTTGTGTCATTCATTTCCCTGACTTCGATGATCGGGCTCGCCCTCGGCGTGGTCGTGATGATCGTCGTGCTGTCGGTCATGAACGGCTTCGATCATGAGATGCGCACCCGCGTGCTGGGCATGGTGCCCCACGCGACCATCGAATCCGGTGAAGCCATCAGCGACTGGCAAAGCCTGGCCGCCAAGGTCAAGCAGAACCCGCAGGTGACGGCCGTAGCGCCATTTACACAAATGCAGGGTTTGCTGACCAACAACGGCAAGGTCTCGAAAGTACTGCTCAATGCCATTGACCCGGCGCTGGAGCGTCAGGTGTCGATCATCGATCACTTCATGCAGCAGGGCAAACTCGACGACCTGGTGCCAGGCGAGTTCGGCATTGTCATCGGTGACAAGGCCGCGGCGAAACTCGGTGCGGCGGTTGGCGACAAGCTGACGTTCGTGGCGCCCGAAGTCACGGTGACCCCGGCCGGGATGTTCCCGCGCATGAAGCGCTTTACCGTGGTGGGCATCTTCCACGTTGGCGCGGGCGAACTCGATGGTTACCTGGGCATCACCAACCTTCAGGACCTGGCGCGCTTGCATCGCTGGAAACCGGATCAGGTCCAGGGCCTGCGCCTGAAGTTCGATGATCTGTTCCAGGCACCGCGTACCGCGTGGAATATTGCCCGGGAGCTCGGCGAGGATCATTTCTACGCCCGCGACTGGACGCGCACCCACGGCAACCTGTATCAGGCGATCCGCATGGAAAAAGCCATGATCGGCCTGTTGCTGCTGCTGATCGTTGCCGTCGCCGCTTTCAACATCATTTCCACCCTGGTGATGGTGGTGAACGACAAGAAGGGCGACATCGCGATCCTTCGCACGCTGGGTGCCACGCCGGGCACGATCATGCGCACTTTCATGGTGCAAGGCACGGTCATCGGTGTGGTCGGCACGGCGATCGGCGCGGTGGTCGGGATCTTCGCTGCGTTGAACGTCAGTGCCGCGATCTCCGCCCTCGAAGGCTTGATCGGGCACAAGTTTCTCAACGCCGACGTGTACTTCATTGATTACCTGCCGTCGCAGGTGCAGAGCCAGGACGTTGTGATGGTCTGCTCTGCGGCGTTGGTCCTGAGTTTTCTCGCCACCCTGTATCCAGCCTGGCGTGCCGCGCGCACCCAGCCTGCGGAGGCGCTACGTTATGAGTGAGTCGGGCATGAGTGAAAAAGCAATCTTGAGCTGCCGCAGCCTGGGCAAGTCCTACGAGGAAGGCCCGGAGTCGGTTGAGGTACTGGCCGGTCTGCAACTGGAGTTGCACCCGGGTGAGCGTGTAGCGATTGTCGGCAAGTCGGGTTCGGGCAAGAGTACCTTGCTCAATTTGCTGGGTGGTCTGGATACGCCGTCAACGGGCAGCGTCTGGCTCGACGGTGAAGAACTCTCGGCGCTGAGCGAGAAGAAGCGCGGTTTGCTGCGTAACCGCGCGCTTGGCTTTGTGTACCAGTTTCACCACTTGCTCCCGGAATTCACCGCGCTGGAAAACGTCTGCATGCCGCTGCTGATCGGCAAGACTGCGATCCCCGAAGCGCGCCAGCGTGCCACGGCGTTGCTGGAGCGGGTGGGGCTGGGGCATCGCCTGGAGCACAAACCGGCCGAGTTGTCCGGTGGCGAGCGGCAGCGCGTGGCGATTGCCCGGGCTCTGGTGAACAATCCGGGTCTGGTGATGCTCGATGAGCCGACCGGCAACCTCGATTCACACACCGCCGAAGGCATTCAGGATTTGATGCTGGAACTCAGCACCTCGATGCGCACAGCGTTCCTGGTGGTGACCCACGACATGAACCTCGCCCGCCAGATGGACCGCGTCCTGCACTTGCAGGAAGGTTGCCTGACGCCCATCTGACGGATTGAAACCCGAGGCCTGAACAGGCCTCGGGTCTTTTATTTTTATACGGTGCCCCAGCGAATGTTCAGACCGTTATCGATCTTTATCGGCACGCGCTATACCCGCGCCAAGCGCCGCAATCGCTTCGTTTCCTTCATCTCGATGACTTCGATGATCGGCCTCGCCCTGGGGGTGCTGGCGATGATCGTGGTGCTGTCGGTGATGAACGGCTTCCAGCGTGAAATGAGCTCGCGCATCCTCGGCATGGTGCCGCACGCCACCATCGTCGGTGTAAACCCGATCGACGATTGGCAGCCGGTCGCGGCGGCCGCGATGAAAAACCCGGAAGTGACCGCAGCCGTGCCGTTCACCGAGATGGAAGGCATGCTGTCCTACAAGGGCACGATGCAGCCGATCCAGGTCAGCGGCGTTGATCCGGCGCTGGAAGGCCAGGTGTCGATCGTCGCCAAGCACATCGTCCAGGGGCGTCTCGATGCCTTGAAGCCGGGTGAGTTCGGCGTCGTGATCGGCGAGATCACGGCGCGGCGCTTTCGCCTGAACGTCGGCGACAAAATCACCCTGATCGTACCGGAAGTCAGCACTGCACCGGGTGGGATTACCCCGCGCATGCAGCGTCTGAATGTAGTCGGTGTGTTCAAGGTCGGTGCCGAGCTGGATGGCTCGATGGCGCTGATCCACCTTGCCGATGCCGCGCAGATGCAGCATTGGGAGCCGAACCAGGTACAAAGCGTGCGTCTGGCGGTGAAGGATTTGTACGCTGCGCCAAAAGTCTCGGGCGATATCGCCACCGGGCTCGGTGCCGCCTACAAGGCCGATGACTGGACTCACACCCAGGGCAGCCTGTTCAGCGCGATGAAAATGGAAAAAACCATGATCGGCCTGCTGTTGCTGATGATCGTTGCGGTGGCGGCGTTCAACATCATCGCCACCCTGATCATGGTGGTGAACGACAAGGGCGCGGACATCGCGATCCTGCGCACCATCGGTGCCACGCCACGGCAGATCATGGCGATCTTCATGGTGCAGGGCACGGTTATCGGTATCGTCGGCACCCTGATTGGCGGTGTGCTCGGCGTGATCGCGGCGTTGAACGTCAGCGAGATGGTTGGCTGGGTAGAGCGGGTAACCGGGCAGCACATCTTCAGTTCCGATGTGTACTTCGTCAGCAACTTGCCGTCCGAGTTGCAAGGTGCTGATGTTGCGTTGATCTGCACCGCGGGGTTTGTCCTGAGCTTCCTGGCCACGGTTTACCCGGCGTGGCGAGCGGCGAAGATCGAGCCGGCGCATGCGTTGCGGTATTCATAAGGATTACCAGTGCAAGCGACGCTCCGGCAGGAGCGTCGCTTGCTGCAAAAGTGTTGCTCAATCAGATTGCTGTTGGCCACTCGCTAATATAAACATCCATGTTGGCAACACCCTCAATTGATTCGTTGATGTTTTTAACAGTAAACGAGCATGTCGCTTTAAAACGTTTACGCACTTGATCCAGTTCCAGTGTCATTGAACCCTCTATGGCACCGAACGACGTCCACTGACTTTCCTTTCTTTCTTGATAGACCAGGCTTGTTATCATTGGCCCAGGAATCGTGTGGGTGCCACTACGAATGTTTGGATTCAAGCCGAAATAAAACAACTGGGCATGCGGGGACGTGGCGTTGTTTTGCGCGGCGGTCAGTATCAACGCGCCTCCAGCAATGATCGTGATGCGAGGTCTGTCGTCTGCGAAAGCACCTCGGTTGCCAAGTTGTGCGTTAAAGTCACTGGCGAGCATTGTCTGAGCTACCAGTGTTGCGGTTGTTTTTTCTTCCATGGTTTTATTCTCGCAATAGGTATTCGTGAACTCTTGGTAAGGAGTGAAAAAACTATATAGCGAGGATGATTTAATGAGGAGCTATCGAGTGGAGTTGTTTGTAATGAACTATGTGTTGGCTGTGCGCAGGCACTATGCGCGCTTGTTGAACTGAATTATGAATGAAGTCGATTGTTGCCTGGATGTGCAGGAGATTTCACCATCGTGCGCATGGACAATTGACTGGGTAATTGCCAGACCCAGTCCTGCGTGTTCACTGTCGTCTTTTCGCCGCGCTGGATCCGCACGATAGAAACGATCGAACAAGCGTGGAAGCAGGGTATCGGGAATACGATCACCGGTGTTTTCAAAACGTAGAATCGAACTGTCAGCCGAGTCGACGATAACCACTCGGATCTGACCGTCTGGCGGTGTAAAACGTAGCGCATTGTCCAGTAGGTTGGAGAATGCCCTGCGCAGCATATTGCGATCCCCCATTATGAGGGCGCGGCCTTCGCGACTTAAACTGATCTGCGCGTCTTCGGCCAACGGCGCAAAAAAATCCAGCAAGAAATCGACTTCGTCGGCCAATTCCAACGGTTCGCACTGGGGCATCAGCAGGCCATGATCGGCTTTCGCCAGATACAACATGTCATTGACCAGTTGCGCCATCCATTGCAGTTCTTCGAGGTTGCTGTGCAGTGCTTCTCGATAATCTTCGATGGGCCGGGGGCGGGTGAGGGTGACTTGAGTGTGAGTCAACAGGTTCGACAGTGGAGTGCGCAGTTCATGGGCGATGTCAGCGGAGAACGCCGATAGCCGCTGAAAGGCGTCGTCGAGGCGCCCGAGCATGGCGTTGAAGTGGTGGGCCAGTTCCGCCAGTTCCGGCGGCATGTTCGCTTCGGGCAGGCGTGCGTTGAGCGATTGTGCCGAAACACCCTTGGCGACCGCACTCATGCGCCGCAACGGCCGCAAACCGCTTTGTGCGGCCCAGGCGCCGAGTAGTGCAGTGGCGAGGGCCGATAGACCCACCGTCAGCCAGATCAGGTGCTGCATGCGTTGCAGGAAATGCTGGTGGTGAGTGATGTCCAGCAACAGAGTCAACTGCGGCGAGTCGGGCTTGTCGGTAAATAGTGGCGCATTCAGGACGCGGTAATCGGTACCGTCGTTGTTGATTGTCGACAGCCCCGATTGTTGCGGGAGATTGTCGGGCAGGCTTGCCGAACTGTCGTACCAGCGCTTGCCATCGCTTCCGGTGATGCGCAGTGACAGGTCAGCCTGGCGGCTCAACTCATCGGCCAGTTTGATTTTGCTGTCACTCGATTGAATTTCGTGTAGCGCGCGGCGCAGGCCAATCAGCTTGCCATCCAGCAATTGCTGGTCGAGTTCAATGAAGTGCGTTTCGCTGGCACGACTGAACAACACCCCGGCGAACAGCGAAACCACAGCCGTGCATGCCGCGAACAACAACGCCAGACGACTGCTCAAGGATAGTCGACGCATCAGGCAGGGCGCTCCTCGAGCACATAACCCATGCCGCGCACGGTGTGGATGAGTTTGTTGGGGAATTCATCGTCGACCTTCAGGCGTAATCGGCGGATCGCCACCTCGATGACATTGGTGTCACTGTCGAAATTCATGTCCCAGACCTGGGAAGCGATCAGCGATTTGGGCAAGACTTCACCCTGGCGACGCAGGAGCATTTCCAGCAGGGCGAACTCCTTGGCCGTCAGATCGATGCGCTGGCCGTTGCGTTCTACCCGACGGCGTATCAGGTCCAGGCGCAGATCGGCCAGTTGCAGGCTGGTTTCCTGGGGCGATGCGCTGCCACGGCGCAACAGGCTGCGTACCCGTGCCAACAGTTCGGAGAAAGCGAAGGGCTTCACCAGATAGTCGTCGGCGCCCAGCTCCAGGCCATGGACCCGGTCTTCCACCGCATCCCGCGCGGTCAGGAACAGGACCGGTGTATCAAGACCCGCACTGCGCACGGCTTGCAAAATCTGCCAGCCATCGCGACCTGGCAGCATCACGTCGAGAATCAACAAGGCGTAATCGCCGCTCAATGCCAATTGCTGGCCTGTGTTGCCGTCGGCCACCAGTTCGGTGTTGAACCCGGCTTCGGCCAGGCCTTGGCGCAGGTAGTGGCCGGTTTTCGGTTGGTCTTCGACGATCAGCAGTTTCATGGGTGGCTCGGGTCAATTGAGAAGGCTTTATACCGTGGGCGTCAACGGCGCGGGCCCACCTGACAAAGTTGTAATCTGGCTGTCAGGTTGCGGGCAGTGATCGCCGTTTAGAGTTTTGCACAGGCTGAACCTTACCTGGTTGGAGTATGACTATGTTTTTGCGCAAAACGCTGGCGGCAGTCGCGGGTTTGATGGCGCTGACTTCGCCCGCATGGGCTGCGCCGGCGCACCCTTACGATTTTGGCCAGCCGGCCTCTGCCGCCAAGGCGACCCGTAGCATTGAAGTGGTAATGGGTGACATGTCGTTCACCCCCGGGAGCATTGCGATCAAATCTGGCGAGACCGTGCGTTTCGTGCTGGTGAATAAAGGCCAATTGCTGCACGAATTCAACCTGGGTGACGCGTCGATGCATGCCAAGCACCAGCAGGAAATGGTGCAAATGCAGCAAAGTGGCATGTTCACGCCTACTGGGGTGAAAGAAATGGACCACGGTGCAATGGCCAGTATGGATCACAGTTCGATGGGACATGACATGAAGGGCGGCATGAAACACGACGATCCCAACAGTGTGTTGGTGGAGCCGGGGAAAACAGCCGAACTGACCTGGACCTTCAACAAGGCCACTCACCTCGAATTTGCCTGCAATATCCCCGGTCATTACCAGGCCGGCATGGTCGGCAAATTGACTGTCAGTCAGTAAGCACTCAAAGGCGCAAGCAAAGGCTGATAGAATCCGCTGATTCTTCAGTCAGGTTTCCGCCATGCATCCCGCAGCCGAACACTCGCCGCTGGGTAAATCCAGCGAATACATCGCCACTTACACGCCGTCCTTGCTGTTCCCGATCCCGCGTACCGCGAAGTGGGCCGAACTCGGCTTGACGGCTGAAACCTTGCCTTACAAAGGCGTCGACTTCTGGAACTGTTTCGAGCTGTCGTGGTTGTTGCCCTCGGGTAAACCCGTGGTGGCGATCGGTGAGTTCAGTATTCCGGCGGATTCGCCGAACATCATCGAGTCGAAATCCTTCAAGCTCTATCTCAACTCGTTGAACCAGACGCCGTTCGCCGACACCGCAACCCTCGAAGCGACGCTGGTCAAAGACCTGTCGGCCGCTGCCGGCAAACCGGTTGGCGTGCGCGTTCGCAGTCTCAAGGATGTCGAAGCCGAAGGCGTCGTGGCGCTGCCCGGCGTGTGCATCGACGAACTGGATATCAGCGTCAGCAACTACGAGCATCCGCGCCCGGAACTGCTGCGGTGTGATGACTCGCGCACTGTTGAAGAGAGCGTGCACAGCCATTTGCTCAAATCCAATTGCCCGGTCACCAGCCAGCCGGATTGGGGCAGCGTGGTGGTGGATTACCGTGGCGCGGCGCTGGATCACGCGAGTTTGCTTGAATACATCGTCAGCTTCCGCCAGCACTCGGACTTCCACGAACAGTGCGTAGAGCGCATTTTCCTCGATCTGCAGCGCTTGCTGAAGCCGGAAAAACTGACGGTGTATGCGCGTTATGTGCGCCGTGGCGGGCTGGACATCAACCCGTACCGCAGCACTGAAGAGGTTCAATTGCCGAACCATCGCCTGGTCCGTCAGTAACGAAACCCTGTAGGAGTGAGCCTGCTCGCGATAGCGGTATGTCAGACACCATTGATGTCGACTGACACGCCGTCATCGCGAGCAGGCTCGCTGCTACAGTGGACTGCATTTCAGGCAGCAGACATTAAAAAGCCCCGCTATCGCTAGCGGGGCTTTTTGCGTTTGGCGGGTCAGATCCCCATGTTGGCCAGGGCCTGGCCGATATTGCGCAAGGTGCCGGCAAGGGTAGGGTGTTCGAGTTCGAAGCGATCGATGGCCAGGTTGACACCGTCGGCGAGGCTGGCGTCCTGGGTCTTGGTCTCGAGTTCGAGCTTGAGTTCGATCTGTTGCATCAGTTCGTGCAGGTTTTCGCGCTCGGATTCGGACAGCGGAGGATTCTGTTCCAATTGCTCGCGCAGGGCATTGAGCTGTTCTTGCAGTTCGCGGGCAGGCATGGCGTTCTTCCTTCTCTCAAATGGCACTGGCATAGACCGCAGCGATGCGCCAAAGGTCTATGGCTGACCTTAAGATTAATCCACTCCTGCGTAACCTGCATGCTTCATAGGGTCGCAATCAGGGCTTTTCGCCTTTGAGCCGGCGCAAGCTGATATCTGCCAGGCAGGTGTCGAGTTCACCGAGATGATCGATCACCGAATGCACCCCCAGGCTAAACAGTTGCAGGGTCGCCTTGCCGCGCCTGATATCCCGTTCCTGCTGGGACAGGGCTTGCCATTGTGCGGGTGACAAGCCGCAGAGCGAACCGCAGGACGCCAGCCCGATGGTCCACAATCCGGCGTTCAGCCCCGATTGCAGAAGACGCGGTTCGCCACTGACCAGCACGCAGCCGTCCAGTCTCTCGACATTCAGTGCCATCAATGCTCGCCAGCAGGCATCTGGAGCCGGCCAGGGGTTGTTTGTTGCAGAGTGTTGCGAAGATTTGATCCATGCCGGCAACGCAATCGCCAGGGATCGGCTGATGGCCGGCGAAAGCTCATCAAGCCATGCGCACGGTATTTGTTGGCGCTGCAAACTGTGCAGGCTTTCGAGGGCGCCCGGAGTGGCTTCGGTGTGCTCGACTGAATGACTGCCGTTCAGACGCGTATGAGCGCCGAAATCCACCAGGCAACCACTGAGCCCGAACAGCACGGCCGTCAGGTTTGGCGCAGATTGAGGCTTGGTTTCGGCGTGCGGCATGTCGACGACCCTGAAATAGCCTCGAGGCTAGCGGGCAGCGATGACAGTTGAGTGACACGGAGGTGAATCGATGACAGCCACACGAATCCCGAGCGCACCCAAGGGGGATGCTGCCTAAAGTAGCCTTTACATCTTATACTAGCGGTCTTTGCGCCCGGCTCAGTCCTAGGCGACGGTACAATCCAAGGAGTTTTTATATGCGCTGGAGCAACCATTTCGCTCAGCTTTGTGTGTGTGCCAGCGCGTTGCTGGTTCCGTTCGTTGCCCAGGCAGCGTCGGAAGACGACCCTTGGGAAAGCATCAACCGTCCGATCTACAAATTCAACGACGTGCTCGACACTTATGCCCTGAAGCCTTTGGCCCAGGGGTACCAGTTCGTGACGCCTCAGTTCCTTGAAGACGGCATCCACAACATGTTCCGCAACGTCGGTGAAGTGACCAACCTCGCCAACGATATCTTGCAGGCCAAACCTGCGGCGGCCGGTGTCGACACCGCTCGTTTGATCTTCAACACCACTTTCGGCCTTCTCGGTTTCTTCGACGTCGGTACCAAGATGGGCCTGCAACGCAACGACGAAGACTTCGGCCAGACGCTTGGTTACTGGGGTGTCGGCAGTGGTCCATACGTGATGCTGCCGCTGCTGGGGCCGAGCACATTGCGTGATGCGCCGTCGAAGTATGTCGACGGTTACACCGGCCCGTACCGCTATATCAACGATGTGCCGGTGCGTAACTCGATCTTCGGTCTGAACATCGTCGATACTCGCGCGAACCTGTTGTCGTCCGAGAAGCTGATCACGGGTGACAAGTACACCTTCATTCGTAATGCGTACTTGCAGAACCGTGAATTCAAGGTGAAAGACGGTCAGGTTGAAGACGATTTTTGATCTTTACCGGTTAAGACAGAAGGCGGCCATCGAGCCGCCTTCTGCGTTTTTGAGCGACTGCGGTCCTTACATTGAGTTTCGGTTCTGGCGGTTTTTATAACTCCCGGTGATTTGACATGGATGGATGTCAAGCGACCATCGGCGTGAGCTTGAAACGCCTCGCGGATGGGAGTACCGTCTGCGCCTTAGAAGGGCACCTCTGGTGTACATGCGAATAGGGCGAATGCTCGAAAACAGTGCAACAGAGAGGCTAGAAGCGAATCCAGTAGTGTGAGCCGGGCTAAAATCCGAGCCGCTACGCCAACCTAATTCTGGCGCCGTTTGCCCACATGCCAAAAACCAGTGCCACGCTGCTGATAATCGATGATGACGAAGTAGTGCGCGCGAGCCTCGCCGCCTATTTGGAAGACAGTGGTTTCAGCGTCTTGCAGGCCAGCAATGGCCAGCAGGGTCTTCAGGTATTCGAGCAAGACAAGCCCGACTTGGTCATCTGCGATCTGCGCATGCCACAGATGGGCGGACTCGAACTCATTCGCCAGGTCACCGAACTCGCGCCGCAGACGCCAGTGATCGTTGTATCCGGTGCCGGTGTGATGAACGATGCGGTCGAGGCTTTGCGCCTCGGTGCGGCGGATTACCTGATCAAGCCTCTCGAAGATCTGGCCGTGCTCGAGCACTCTGTGCGTCGAGCCCTGGATCGAGCGCGTCTGCTGCTGGAAAACCAGCGCTACCGCGAGAAGCTGGAGAAGGCCAACCGCGAACTCGCCGCCAGCCTTAACCTGCTCCAGGAAGACCAGAACGCCGGTCGCCAGGTACAGATGAACATGCTGCCGGTCAGCCCCTGGACCATTGACGAGTTCAAGTTCGCCCACCAGATCATCCCGTCTCTGTATCTGTCGGGTGATTTTGTCGACTATTTCCGGGTGGACGAGCGTCGAGTCGCGTTCTATCTGGCCGACGTTTCCGGTCATGGCGCCTCTTCAGCCTTCGTTACGGTGTTGCTGAAGTTCATGACCACGCGCCTGCTGTTCGAATCGAAGCGCAGCGGCACATTGCCGGAATTCAAGCCTTCAGAAGTCCTTGGTCATATCAACCGGGGGCTGATCAGTTGTAAGCTGGGTAAGCACGTCACAATGGTCGGTGGAGTCATCGACGAGGAGACAGGTTTGTTGACCTATAGCATCGGCGGTCATTTGCCGTTGCCAGTGTTGTACACACCCGACAGTGTTCGTTATCTGGAAGGGCGTGGTTTGCCGGTTGGCCTCTTCAACGAGGCCACCTACGAAGACCACGTGCTGGAACTGCCGCCGACGTTCAGCCTGACGCTGATGTCTGATGGCATTCTGGACCTTTTGCCAGAACCCACACTCAAAGAAAAAGAAGCTGCGTTGCCCCAACGGGTCAAGGCAGCGGGCGGCAGCCTGGATGGTCTGCGGCAGGTTTTTGGATTGGCCACGCTAGGGGAGATGCCGGATGATATCGCCCTGTTGGTGTTGAGCAGGAATCTTCAATGAGTACCGGTAGAATCCAGTTCGCCGAGCAGGACGGCACCTTTGTCCTGAAGTTCGTCGGTGAAGTTCGCCTGACCCTGTGTTCGGCGTTGGATGCGACTATTGATCGGATCTTCACGGCGTTGAACTTCAACGCCATCGTGATCGACCTGACCGAAACCCGCAGCATCGACAGCACCACCCTGGGCCTTTTGGCCAAGCTGTCGATCCTTTCGCGGCAAAAGGTCGGCCTGCTGCCGACCGTCGTCACCACCCACGAAGACATTACCCGTCTTTTGCAATCCATGGGCTTCGAGCAGGTGTTCAACATCGTTGACAAGCCTGTGCCGTGCCCGGAATGCCTGGATGACCTGCCAGATCAGGATCAGTCTGAAGAAGTGGTGCGTATCAAAGTGCTCGAAGCGCACAAGATCCTCATGGGCCTGAACGATTCCAACCGTGAAGCGTTCCATGACCTGGTGAATGCGCTGGAGCGGCACTGATTCCCTGTAAACCTTCAGAACACCGCTGAACTGTGGCGAGGGAGCTTGCTCCCGCTCGGTTGCGCAGCAGCCGTAAAACCTTCGACTATTGTATGCCTGATGCTACTCGGTTGTGGCCTTTGGGGCCGCTTCGCAGCCCAGCGGGAGCAAGCTCCCTCGCCACACATCTCATTTGCCACAGCACCATAAAAAAGGGCGAACCCACCAGGGTTCGCCCTTTTTTGCATTACGCCAACTCAGATCACAGCTTGGCTTGCAGCAGTGCCTCGAGTTTTTCCTGGTCACGAGCAAACTGACGAATGCCCTCAGCCAGTTTTTCGGTCGCCATGGCGTCTTCGTTGGACAGCCAGCGGAACTGTGCTTCGTTGAGGTTCAGGCGTGCTTCACCGGCGTGACCCGGCGCCAGTTTGCGCTCCAGCTTGCCGGTGTCCGCCGCCAGCTTGTCGATCAGGTCCGGGCTGATGGTCAGACGATCGCAGCCGGCCAGTTGTTCGATCTGGCTCAGGTTGCGGAAGCTGGCGCCCATGACCACGGTTTTGTAGTCATTGGCCTTGTAGTAGTTGTAGATACGCGTCACCGATTGCACGCCCGGATCATCCGCGCCGGTGAACTCGTTACCGGTGGCTTTCTTGTACCAGTCGTAGATGCGGCCCACGAACGGCGAAATCAGGAACACCCCGGCGTCGGCACAAGCCGCGGCCTGGGCGAAAGAGAACAGCAGGGTCAGGTTGGTCTGGATGCCTTCCTTTTCCAGGATCTCGGCAGCGCGGATGCCTTCCCAGGTGGAGGCGATCTTGATCAGCACGCGGTCGCGGCCAATGCCGGCCTTTTCGTACAGTTCGATCAGGCGGTGCGCACGCTTGAGCACGGCATCGGTGTCGAACGACAGGCGTGCATCCACTTCGGTGGAAATACGGCCCGGAATGACCTTGAGGATTTCTTGCCCCACCGCGACGCCGAATCGGTCGCTGGCCAGGCCTACATCGCCCTTGCAGTCATTGACGCAAGCGTTCAGCAGTTCGGCATAAGCGGGGATGGCCGCAGCCTTGAGCAGCAGGGAAGGGTTGGTGGTGGCGTCTACCGGCTTAACGCGAGCGATCGCTTCGAAGTCGCCGGTGTCGGCAACCACGGTGGTCATTTGTTTGAGTTGTTCCAGCTTGGAAGTCATGGGCGTGCTCTGTCCTGTGGGTCTGATGACATTACCCGAGCGCTGACAGCCACTCAAGGGTGTGTACGTGTATCGATGGCCCCTGCGGCAACAACCAGACAACGATTGTTTTAAAGGCGGGGCGAGGTATCGATGAATACGATGCCAAAACAGCTCACAGGTTCAAAGCAACCGACCTGCGAACAGACCGGTCGCGATTGCACGGTGGCTACTCGGCGTTCAGGTGGGTTTCGACTGTGATTTTCGCCGGTTTGGGTTGGCCGTCGGAGGTCAGCAGGCCGAAATTCTTCTCCCGGTCATTGCTGCCCGATTCAGTGTTTCTCCATTCGTAGATGGAGGTCAGCGGGATATTCAGCCGTTTCACATCGGCAATGAACGAAGCGATTTTGCTGGCTTGTCCTTCAGCACCACCATTGGAAGTGAGCGCCGAAACACCCCATTCACTGATGACGCCCGGCAAATGGAAGTTTTGCTGGATAAACGTCTGTGCGTTGCTGATCTGGGTGCTCGTCATGCCATAGGGGTGGTAGGAGATGGCATTCAGGCATTTCGGGTATTCGCTGACGATGCGGTTCAGCGCGACCGTCGAGGCGGAGCCCGCAGTCGGTGGGCGGGCGAAGCCGAAGCCGACCCGTGGCGCCGATTGCGGTTTGTCTTGCAGCGACTTGCACATGGCGCTCATGAACGGCACGAATGTCGTGTCGAAATTGCGTGTCGGCCAATAGGTCTCAAGATCGGGTTCATTCCAGATTTCAATCGCCACCAGCTGCGTGCTGTAGGAGGTTTCCAGTCTCGACACCGTGTTGGCAAACGATTCGCCAGCCGTTGTCAGCTCACTGATATTGCCTGTCGCGGCCATCAACGGCTTGATGGCGCGTACGGTGAGCAAAACCGGCAGGCCAGCGGACCTGGCCGCCGCAAAGGCATCGCTGACCTGTTTCTGATAGGCCGCAGCAGTCAGGCTGTCGCTCCATACACCGAAGCGTACAAAGCTGAACCCCGCTGCTTTGATCTGCGCGGCGTCGGCAGCGGAAAAGCTCTGGATCTTGACCTGCACACCAATGGTCTTGGTAGGCAGGTTAGGGAACAGTTCGCTGGCTTGAACCTGAGTCGTTGCACCCAGCGCGATCAGGCTTAGCGCGCCGAGTCGTTTGAGATGTGCTGATTTCATGTCTGCTCTCCTGATGAGAAGTGACAACTTCGAATAGATATCTCTTTACTCATGTTTCGATAATGAAGCAGGTATGAAGTGCGTGAATGTTATTTTTTGTCGGAAATCTATCAGCTGAAAATCACAGTTATTTTTAGTCCGCTAATTGTGGTTGGGTGCCTTTTAAGTGCTGTGGTACTTAATGCTTCGGTACTAACAGGTGAATCTATTTCTGAGTTCAGGAAGATTCGTGGGGTTCATTAAAACCCTCGCGACATGTTGGCCGTTTGACATTACTCGGGAAAGTAAAATCTTGTTCAAAAAGATCCTGGTCGTCTGCGTGGGCAATATATGCCGAAGTCCGACAGCAGAGCTTTTGCTGCGTGACGCGCTGGCCTCTACAACGATCGCAGTGGCCTCCGCAGGGCTGTCCGCAAGGGTGGGCGAGTCCATGGAAGCGTCAGCCCGGCAGATTCTCGAAGACCGTGGGCACTGTGCCGAAGCCTTCAAGGCGCGGCAATTGACGCCCGACATCGTCAATGAGTCAGACCTGATTCTGGTCATGGAAAAACAGCATGTAAAACAAGTATTGAATATTGCCTCTCACGCCAGAGGCAAAGTCTTTCTGCTCGGTAAATGGCAGAGCGAGCGCGAAATACAAGATCCATATCGTCAAGGCAAGGCCGCTTTTATTCATGCCCATGCATTGATTGAAGATGCTGTTAGCTCATGGGCGCAACGCCTCGCGCGTTGATGAATATTCTTCAGATCAATGAATGGTAAGAACAGACTTATGCAGTTACCGTCCGTAATCGGCACCCGCGACAACGATCAAGACAGCATTGATCTTCTCGGTATATTTGGCAGTTTGATCGATCAGAAATGGTTGATCGGCGCGCTCACCGGAGCCTTTATGGTGACCGGCGTTGCCTATGCGGTTTTGGCGACACCGGTGTACCTGGCGAACGCGCTGGTGCAGGTCGAGCCGAAGAAGAACGACATGCTCGGGTTTTCCGATCTCAACAGCATGCTCGGCGGGCAATCGCCCTCGGTGACCGAAATCGGCATCATCAAGTCCCGCGCGGTGATCGGCAAAACGGTCGATGACCTGCGCCTGGATATCGATGTCACCCCCAATACCTTCCCGGTCATCGGCGGTTTTCTTGCCCGACGTTATCGCGGCGAAACCGAGTTCAGTGTCGCGGCCCCGCGTTTCGGTCTCAACAGCTACGCCTGGGGTGGTGAGCGACTGGAGATCAGCCGGCTCAATCTGCCAAAAGAACTGCTCGGCAAGAAACTCACGCTGGTCGCCGGTGAGCAGCAACGGTTCCAGTTGTTCGATGAAAACGACAACCTGCTGGTCGACGGCGTCGCTGGCCAAGCGTTCAAACAGGACGACGTGGAAGGCTTGATCGCTCAGCTGTCGGCAAACCCCGGCACGCGTTTCGAAGTAGTGCGCAATCCGCGGATCGTGACCATTCAGGGTTACCAGGATGCGCTGGATATTTCCGAGCAAGGCAAGGAATCGGGAATCATCCGTTTGGCCCTGGCCAGCACCGATGCGGCCGAGGCCGTGAAAATCCTCAACAAGATCTCTTCGTTGTATGTGCAGCAGAACGTGCAACGCACCTCGGCGGAAGCGGCGCAGAGCCTGGAGTTCCTGCAAGGCCAATTGCCGCAGGTCAAGCGTGATCTGGCCAAGGCCAGCGATGCACTCAACGGTTATCAAACCCGTGGCAAGACGGTCAATATTTCCCTCGAAACCCAATCGGTGCTGGAACAGGTTGTCAGCCTCGACACGCGGATCTCCGAACTGAAAATGCAACAGGCGGAGCTGGACCGCAAGTTCACCAAACAGCATCCAGCGTACCGCGCGCTGATGACCCAGCTCGGCGAGCTGACCCAGCAACAGAAGGCACTGGAGAGCAAGGCCCAGGACCTGCCCGCCACGCAACAGGAATTGCTCAACCTGACCCGCGATGTGGAAGTGGCGTCGCAGATTTATACGCAACTGCTGAACAAATCCCAGGAACTGGACATTGTCCGGGCAGGGGCGGTGGGCAACGTGCGGTTGATCGACACTGCGGATGTCGACATGACCAATCCGGTCAAGCCGCGCAAACCCTTGATCGTGCTGATTGCAACCTTCCTTGGCGCCTTCTTCGGGGTGGCGCTGGTGTTGCTGCGAAAATCCTTGAGTCGCGGACTGGAAGGGCCGGAAGCCATCGAACAACTCGGCCTGCCGGTTTACGCGTCGATTCCCTACAGCGCATTGCAGCAGGAAGAGGACAGCAAAAAAGGTCGTGCCCGGGACGGCGTGGACAAACCGGCCTACCTGCTGGCCCTGCGCAACCCGACGGATCTGTCGATCGAGTCGATTCGCAGCTTGCGTACCTGCCTGCATTTTGCCGGGCTCGATTCGACCAACAACCGCATCATGATTTCCGGCCCGAGCCCGCAGGTCGGCAAGACGTTCGTGTCCTCCAACCTCGCAGCGGTGATGGCGCAAAGCGGGCAGCGCGTGGTGCTGATCGATGCCGACATGCGCAAAGGTCATTTGCACAAAACCCTGAACACACCGATCACCAATGGTTTGTCGGACCTGCTGGTCAAGCGCTGCAGCATCGAGCAGGCGATCAACAAAGTCGAAGTCGACAACCTGCATTTCATCAGTCGTGGCCAGGTCCCGCCCAATCCTTCCGAGCTGTTGATGCACGCCAACTTTCGCGAACTGCTGGCGCAACTCAGCGAGCTTTACGACCTGGTGATCATCGATACGCCGCCGCTGTTGGCCGTGACCGATGCGGCGATTGTCGGTCGTGAAGCGGGCATCAGCCTGATTGTCACGCGCTTCGGGGTGAACCCGGCCAAAGAAATCGAACTGACGATTCGCCGCTTCGCGCAGAACGGCATCGAGTTGAAAGGTGCGGTGTTCAACGGCGTCGAAAAACGTGCGGCCAGCTATTACGGCAACGGCGGTTACGGCTACTACAGCTACGAATACGCGTCCGACAAGTCCTGAGTTTTGACGATTGTCCTTTCATGTTTGAAGTGGGTGAACTGTGAAAAAAATACTGCACGTGGCAGAGACGATCAAAGGTGGCGTCGCGACCGTTATCCGCACTATTTCGGCTTCGCCGGACGATGACGTCGCGAACTACGAACTGGTGTATCTGGTCCCGCAGGATCAGGAAAAAGAACTGCACGGCATCCAAGCGCAGCAGATCCGCACCTTTGCCCGCTCCGGGCGCAATGTGCCGTCGTTGCTGCGCTTCGCCTGGCGTCTGACCCAGGTGATGCTCAAGGAAAAGCCCGATGTGGTGCATTTGCACAGCACGTTTTCCGGGGTGATCGGCCGTTGTGTCTGCGTGCTGTTGCGACCGTGGCGCAAGCCGAAAATCGTCTACTGCCCGCATGCGTTTTCGTTCCTGATGGAAAGCTCGCCGATCAAGCAGAAGGTCTATGCATCGATCGAGCGGATGTTGCAGAAAGTCACCGACGTGATCATTTGCGTCAGCCAGTACGAGCTGGACAAAGCCGCGCGGTTTGGCATCGAGCGCAAACGCATGAAGCTGATCTACAACGGCATTCACCGCAAGGATGACGCGCCGAAAACCAGCAGCCCCGAGCCGATTCATTTGCTCTTCGTCGGTCGGCTCGACTATCAGAAAGGCTTCGATGTGTTGCTCAAGGCCTTCGCCAAGGTGCAGCGCAACGACTTGAAACTGACGGTGGTTGGCAGTGCGGTCAACGAGGATTCGGTCGAGTGTCCGCCGATGGACGCCGTTGAATACCTGCCTTGGGTCACGCCGAACGAAGTGCAGGTGCTGTATCAGAAAGCCGATGCGCTGATTGTGCCCAGTCGTTGGGAAGGCTTCGCCATGGTGCCGCTGGAAGGCATGGCCATGGGCTTGCCGGTGATCGCCAGCAATTGCACGTCGCTGCCCGAACTCGTCACTGATGAGGTGTCCGGCTACGTCTTTCCCAGCGGCGACCACCACGCGTTGGCCGATGTGTTGAAGAAAATCCAGAAGCCGCGCTTGCTCGACCTTGGCAGCGAAGGGCGCAGCATCGTGCGCGAGCGTTTCAGCGCCGCCTTGATGATTCGCCAGACCTATGACCTGTATCGCGCTCCCTCTTTTTAAGTAGAACTCAAGCATATGAACGTAACGATTTTGCATGGCTACAGTGCGTCCAACTCCGGTGACGGGCTGCTCGTCGATTTGGCCATTGAGTTGGTGCAGCGAAACTTCGGCGAAGACACTTCGATCAGCGTGGTGGCCTCCGATCCGCAGTCCTTCAGCTACTTGCCACACCCGCGCTTTGAGGCCCCGGTGATGGCGGCCAAAGGCTTGGGTCGGGTCAAGCAAGCGGTGTTCCTCAACCAGTCCTACGCAGGCCTGGCGGATCTGTTGGAAAAAACCGACCTGATCGTCGGTGTCGGCGGCGGCTACATGCGCTCCAAAAGTGCCTTCGAACACATCAAGCTGAAACTGGGGCACGCCAAGCAACTGGAAACGGCAATCCTCAGCAAAGTGCCGTCGGTTTACCTGCCGCAAAGCATTGGGCCGTTCCACGGCGAGAGCCGCAGGATCGTCGAGCATTACGCCAGCGCCGACGCGGTGTTCGTGCGGGACAATCGCTCCTCGGCGATCTTTGATGCTTACGAAAATGTCTACCGTGCGCCGGACCTGGCAGTCCAGTCCCTGGCGAGCAAAATCCTCGCGCAACCCAAGTTCACCCGTTGCGCATCGTCGCCGGCAACGGTGTGCGTGGTGCTGCGCAAGCCGCCGGAGTGGAGCAAGGAAAAGAAGCTCGCCTATGTGGCCAACCTGAAGTTGCTGCTGCAGCGCCTGAAGAACAAAAGCAAGGTGGTGTGCGCCGTGCAAAGCGCGGTACGCGGCAACGATGACGGCGCGTTTTATCGCGAGTTGGGCATTACCGAAGACCTGCTGCCATTGAAGGCGACACTGGCCAAATACCAGCCGGACCTGGTGATTTCCGTGCGCCTGCACGGCGCCATCGAATCGCTGCTTTCCGGTGTCCCGGCGTACCACATCAGTTACGAGCGCAAAGGCTTCGGCGCCTATCAGGACATGGGCGTGGAAGACTGGGTGATCAATGGCGGCGACATTGATGTCGATACCATCATCAACACGGTCTACGCACCGAATGCACTGTCGAATTTCGGCAAACGCCTGACCGATACCTGCCGCGAGATCGAAGCGAAAACCGTGGCCATGGACGAGATCATCAAAGGTATCGTTCGATGATATTTCGGCTGTTGCTTCGCGGCGGGGCATTAGGCGCGAAGTTTTTGCTGGTGTTGGCCATCACCCATTACCTGGGTTATGAAGCACTGGGCTTTTACGGCGTGGTGGTCGCGGCGTCGTTGATCGCCTCGAAGTTCTACAGCGTCGGGTTCAGTTCCGAGATCAATCGATTGATCAGCGTGGGTGGGACGTCGCGGCGGGTGGTCGACAAGGTTTTGCTGTTGTATCTGGCGGTGGGGTTGCTGCTGTCGGTGGTGACAGTGCTGGTTTACTCGCTGTTCCAGGCCGTCGAGGCGACGACTGCGCTGATCCTCTGTGTGACGCTGGTACTGCTCACCGAACACCTGTCCTTCGAAATCAATTCCTTCGTGTTTTCCGCGCAGAAAGCCACGGCGGGTGCATTGCTGTTTTTCGTCAAGACCGGTCTGTGGGCGGTGCTGGCGGTGGGCGGGATGATGCTCGGCTGGGTGTCCGGCATCGCCAGTGTGTTGTGGCTTTGGGTGGCGGCGAACGTGTTGGTGATCGTCGCCGGTTATCTGATTGTGGTGAACGTGCACAAAGGCCGGGTCAGTGGCACGCTGGCCACCGCAACCGTGTGGAAGGCCGGGCTGCCGTTCTATCTTGGCACAGGCTTGATCGCGCTCAGCCAGTACGCCGAGCGCTTTCTGATCATCGATCTGGAGCCCTACGCCAGCCTCGGTAAATACGTATACGCCTGGTCGGCGGCCAACACCTTGCAAGCGCTGTCCTACGCGGTGGTGGCAGTAGTGGGTATTCCGGTGCTCGCCAAGCGGTTTCAGGCGGACCAACAGCCGTTCACGGTCAGGCAATTGTTCGTCAACAAATGGGTGATGCGCTCGCTGGTGGTGTCTGCCGCGGTGGCGGTGCTGATTTATCTGTTCTTCAATGTTCTGCTCGATTATGTCGGCGCGGCGGTTCCGCGACCGGACAACGCAATCCTCGGCGTGCTGATTTTTTCCTTTGCCTTGCGCGCAATCGGCGACATCGTCTGGGGTGGGTTGATCGCCTCGAAAAACAGTCGGGTGTCATTGGCGAGCGCAGTCATATGCCTGCTGGTTTCAGTGCCGGTCAGCTACCTGCTGATCAAGCACTATTCGATCTACGGCGCCGCCTGGGGCAACGTTTTCGCAATCATTGTGCAGCTCGGGGTCATTGCGCTGTTGACCCGTATGACCGGCGCAAAAAAGGCAGCACTGTCATGGGCCTGAAGCTGCCGTGCATCGAGTTCCGCGGCAAGAAGCTCGACTCATCGATTTCCTTCCTGATTCTGTTTACCGGGTTGTTCCTGTCGGTGGCCATGCCGATGTTGGTCCCACGCGCTCCCGGCCCTGATGCCATGACCTTGTGGTCGTCCTACGCGCGAGCCGACAACTGCAATTTCTGGAACCCGTTCTCGCCGGATCGCTCTTCCTATGAGTGTTCGGCATTCCTGTTGCGGCCCACCGGGATCAACCTGACCAATGCCTGGGCCTACGGCATGTTCTGCAATTTTTTGCTCACGGCGATTCCGGTGGTGGTGTTTCGCCGCATGCCGTTGGCGATTTTCGGCACTCTGTGTCTGTGGGGCATTGTCCGTTCGTTTTTCCTGGAGAACCTGACCAAGGAAATCATCGTGTCGGTGGCGGTGTTGAGCATTCTGCTCAGTTCGTTGACGCGCAAATATCGCGGCGGATTTTTCCTTTCGGCAGTGATCTACGGCGTGCTGATCCGGCCTTACTGGATTCTGTTTTCACTGTCCTGGGTCGGCGTCTGCGTGATGAAGAAATACGTCTCGCGCTTCACCTTCTTCCTGATGCTGTTTCTGTTCTACCTGGCGGTCGCCATGGCGATCCAGGTCGCGCTGGGCTTTCCGGTGTCGTCGATTCGCGCCAGCAACAACGAACTGCGCACGGCGGGGGAGGAGGGTTCCAAGTCGTTGATCGTTTCGTGGCTCAGCGGCAGCGACTTCGTTTCCCAGGCCCTGGACTCGATGATCATCTTTTTTCGGTTGTCGTTCCCCGTGGAGCTGATTTTGCTGTCGGGGCCGGGCCAGGTGATCTTCGTGGCGTTGATGATCATGACCGCGTTGCTGCTGTTCAAGGTCATCACCTCGACCGATTACAAGGGTGCGCCGATCCAGACCAAGCCTAAGGAACTGATCGCGATTCCGCTGGCATTCCTGCTGGTTCAAGGCCTGTTCGAGCCGGACTTCGGCTCCTTTGCCCGGCACTTCTCGATGGTGGTGCCTGTGTTGTTCGTGGGCCTGGGATTGATGTTGCGGGCAAACAAACCGGTACAGGTTGAATCACGCGTTCTGAATTGAGGCTTGTTTTATGTCGAGCAAGAAAAAGTCCCTGGAGATCGAAACCCTGCGCGGTCTGGCGTGCCTGCTGCTGGTGCTCTATCACGTCATCGGCCCACTGGGCGGCGGCTTGAAGATCGACCTGGGCTCGCCGTTCCGGGTGATCGCCGACTCCATGGTGTATGTGCGCATGCCGCTGTTCACCTTCATCTCGGGCTACATCTACTCCATCTACAAAATCCGCGGCAATGACCTTTCCGCATTCTTCAGCGGCAAGGTTCGACGGTTGATCGTGCCGCTGTTTTGCGTAGGCATACCGTTCTCGGTGTTGCAGGCGGTTGGCCCGGGCGTGAACAAGGATGTCGGCGTGATCGACGCGTTGTTGTCGTTCTGGGTACCGATCAACCACTTCTGGTTCCTGCAGGCGGTGTTCATCATTTTCATGTTTGTCGGCCTGCTGGAGTGGCGTGGGCTGTTGCGCACCGCGACGCGCTTGAATCTGCTGTTCGCCTTTGCGGCGGTGGTGTTTTTGCTGCCGCCATTCACGCTCGATGCCTTCGGCATCAACGGCGCGATCTATCTGCTACCGTTTTTTGTGGCGGGGATGATCGGCCAGGAAAATGTCAGCGCGTTGAAGCAGCGGTTCAAGGTGATTGGCCCGCTGGTGTTCGTGATGATCACGCTAACGCTGCTGTACGTGGCGGCGGTCGACCGGGAGTTGATCGTCGACCGCCGCAGCCTGATCGGTTTGACGGTGGGTTGCGTGTCCTGCATGGCGCTGCTGGCGAGTGACCTGCGTTCGAAGGCACTGACCTGGCTGGGCGGCTATTCCTATGCGATCTTCCTGTTCCATGTTTTGTTTGCGGCGACATCGCGGTTTGTCCTGGGGCGGTTGGGTGTGAAGGATGAGAGTCTGCTGGTGTTCGGCGGCGTGACTTGTGGTTTGCTGGGACCGGTGGTGCTTTCGATGATTTTCAGTCGATTCAACTTCACCTCCGTGCTGTTTCTGGGTGAGCGTGCTGCGACAAAAAAGCCTGCGGCGAGCATCGCTCCGGTGGCGCAGACCCAATGATTGTCCGAGGGAAGGAAGCAATGCATGTTGGCAGTTGATGACATTCAGCCCGTTGCTGCGTCGGTGATTGAGGTTGGCGACGCGCGCGAGCGGTTTGCTCAGTGGCGTGAAGGCAAGGCTGGCCAGGTACTGTCGATCTCGGTGATCGGCGACAGCTACAGCGCCGGGCAGGATTTTTATCTGAACAAACTGGTGCAGCGCGTGGCCGGGGAGGTTGGTTTTGCCGGCCCTGGCTATGTCGGCTTCAACCACGGCGCGGCGCTGGGTGGCACGCATTTCAAATACACCCGCAGCAGTGAAAAGTACTTCGGCGGGGATTGGCAAGTGTCCGGCCTCGGCCAGGCCAGTCCCGACAGCCGCACGGTAATGGGCCGCCCCGGCGCATGGCTGCAGATCGATGCCAGCCCGACGCCGGCCATCAGCACCGCCGTGACTCAGGCGAAATTGCTTTACCTGGGCAACGGCGAGCCCAACGAGATCCGCTACCGCTGGACCCCGTCGCAAGACTGGCAACGCTTGACACTCGCCGGCTCAGGGGTTCAGGAGGTGCCGCTGCCCGGCGTATCGCCGGCGCCGGACTGGGCGTTCCGGCTGGAAGTGGTGAAGGGCACGCCAACCCTGTTCGGTCTGTGGATGAACAACGATCAGGGCGGCGTGCGGGTTTCCAAGCTGGCAGCCTCCGGCGCCGCATCCGGGGACTTCTACCACAGCGATAGCCACTGGCAGACGCAGTGGAAGGCGGCGGTGTCGAGCATTCCTGCGGACATTTACCTGATCATGCTCGGTGGCAACGATCAAGGCTTCGGCGTCAAACCCGAGCAGTATCTGAAGAACGTTCAAGGGCTGGTGGGGATGGTGCGCCAGATCCAGCCGAAGGCGAGCATCAATCTGATCCTGCGTCAGGACACCACACGCTCCAGTGCTTACCCGATGTCGGCGTATGCGCAGGTGTTGCAGCCCTGGGCGCAGGCGGAGCATCTGGGTTATCTCGATTTGCAGTGCGCGTTCGGACCCGACGTCAAACGCTATGCCGCCGCCATGATCGGCCCGGACAAGATTCATCCGATTCCGGCCACGGGTGGGCGGGTGATTGCCGATTACTTCTATCGCTGGATGGTGGGCGGGCAGGACCGTTGCGACGCGTCGCTTTGACTGCTGTTGCCACAGAACTGCAGGAGCGAGCCTGCTCGCGAAAAACTCAATAACACCGTAGTCCTTCAGGATGCGCGCGTTATCGTTGACGACCATCGCGAGCAGGCTCGCTCCTACAGGAGAGCTGTTTCGAAGTGCTGCAAATGACTCAGCAGTTCTGCCGTTTTGAGCGGCATCAATTGCGTGGCGCAGCGGGTTTCCACATTGATGATGATGGCCGGTTCGTTGCAGCAAATGCGCACCCGGAACCGCCAGTCGCTGAAAATCACTTTCAAGCCATCGCGGTCGTCGACTTCCAGAGCCTGATCGCCATACAGCTTTTTCAAGTGGGCGAGGAGGGGGTAGGGGTTGCGTATCGGCCGGCGAATGTCTCCGGACGAGGGAAACATGCCGATCCGTTCCACCAGCAGCGTGCTGCCCAACCAGGGCTCATTGGCGCTGGGTAATGGCTGATGGCGCGACAACCAGGTCATCACGCCGAGGTTGCCCACCTCCAGTTCATTGTCTGCCGAGTGTTTTGCGTTGTTCATGATGGCTTGCCTGAATGAAGAGTGGGCGTGTGGTTGGTGTGGAGCGTTGGATCGGCTTGGGCCAGGTCAGAGACCCTTGAGGTACACGTTGTCGTAGCAAAAATTGGTCGCTTCGAGATAGCCCTCCGCGCCGCCGCAATCGAAGCGCATGCCTTTGAACTTGTAGGCCAGCACGCAGCCGTTCTGGGCCTGCTTCATCAATGCGTCGGTGATCTGGATCTCGCCACCTTTGCCGGGTTGGGTGTCGGCGATGAGGTCGAAGATATCCGGCGTCAGAATGTAGCGGCCGATGATCGCCAGATTGGACGGGGCGTCTTGCGGGCTGGGTTTTTCCACCATGTTGTTGACCCGGTAGATGCCTTCGGAGATCAGCTCGCCAGCAATTACGCCGTACTTGTGAGTCTGGTCGCGCGGCACTTCCTGAATGGCCACGATTGAGCAGCGGAATTTTTTGTAGAGCTGGATCATCTGCGTGAGCACGCCGTCACCTTGCAGGTTCAGGCACAGGTCATCGGCCAGCACCACCGCGAAGGGCTCATCGCCGATCAATGGGCGGCCGCTGAGAATCGCGTGGCCCAGGCCTTTCATTTCGACCTGACGGGTATAGGAGAAGGTGCAGGTGTCGATGAGTTCGCGGGTGCCAGCGAGGAACTTCTCTTTCTCGGTGCCACGAATCTGGTGCTCCAGTTCATAGCTGATGTCGAAGTGGTCTTCCAGTGCACGCTTGCCCCGCCCGGTGACGATTGCCATGTGCTGCAGGCCGGCGTCCCGGGCTTCTTCAACGGCGTACTCGATCAACGGCTTGTTGACGATCGGCAGCATTTCCTTGGGCATGGCTTTGGTTGCCGGCAAGAAACGCGTGCCATAGCCGGCAGCGGGGAACAAACATTTACGAATCATAAAAGTATCCTGGACAGTCACGGCACATCGTCAACGAGTGCGCGCAATAACGAGTGATTGCAAGTTTCAATGAGTATTGAAGGTGTACTTTAATACCCGAGTCAGGTTGTTAATGGCAATTAGTGGTAGTGGCAGAATGCGCCAATGTTATGAGATGTCGGATAGATACTTGTTAGTTATTTTTAGTCGGTATCTGTTGATAGTGAGGAAGGCGTTGGAGTGCTAATAAGTACCGGGCAATACAGTTTGACCTGCAAAAATATTTATTGCCAGTCGTTGAACTAAATTTGTTTTAGGTTGTTGTCGCCCTGTTTGTGTGGTTCACGACACATCTTCAATACACGGGGCTTGACACGCTATTGAGTACTTTCCTCTCTATGGACCGCACTATGAAAATTCTGGTAACGGGTGGAGCCGGATATATCGGCTCGCACACCACACTCGCGCTGCTTGAAGCAGGCTATGAAGTTGTAGTGCTGGATAATCTTTGCAATAGCAGTGATGCGGCGCTGCATGCGGTTGAAGCCATTTGCGGCAAAAGTGCGTTGATGATTCGCGGCGATGTGTGCGACAGGGCTTTGCTGGATCGGATTTTTCAAGAGCATGCCATTGATGCAGTGCTGCACTTTGCCGGGCTCAAGGCGGTGGGCGAGAGCGTGCGCAAGCCGCTTGAGTACTATGAGACCAACGTCAGCGGCAGCATTACGCTGTGTCAGGCGATGGCTGCTGCCGGGGTGTTCCGGCTGGTGTTCAGTTCATCGGCCACAGTCTATGGCGCGCCGGATCAGATGCCGATTCGCGAGGATTTCCCCACGGGCAATCCGACCAATCCCTACGGCCAATCGAAGCTGATCGTCGAGAATGTGCTGCGCGACCTGAGCCTGGCGGAGCCGCGCTGGAGCATCGCGCTGTTGCGCTATTTCAATCCAATCGGCGCGCATGACAGCGGGCAGATGGGTGAAGACCCTAATGGCATTCCCAATAACCTGGTGCCTTACATCAGCCAGGTCGCGGTCGGCAGTCTGCAAGAGCTGTCGATCTTCGGTGACGATTACCCGACGATCGACGGCACTGGCGTGCGTGACTACATCCACGTCGTGGACCTTGCGGACGGGCATCTCAAGGCATTGCAGTCCATCGCCGGGCGTACCGGCATTCATACCTGGAACCTCGGTACGGGCGATGGCTACAGCGTGATGCAAGTGCTGCGGGCTTTCGAGCAAGCGAGTGGGCAGTCGGTGCCGTATCGCGTGATGCCGCGTCGTTCGGGCGATGTTGCCCAGAGCTGGGCTGATCCGTCCAAGGCCGCGAAAGAGTTGGGCTGGAAAGCAACACGCAACTTGCAGCAAATGATGACCGACACCTGGCGCTGGCAATCGAATCATCCCAAGGGTTATCTCGGATGATGTCGTTTTGGCTCAATGTTATTTCCAGTCAGGTTGTTAGATAACGTCGGGAAAATACACTGGAAATGCCTTTTGCATATCCGTAGATATAAACCTGCCGTTTGACGTTTATCAGTCAGGAGTGACTGTGAATGAATGACGGATCTTGTTCGCACTTTTTGCGACTTGAACTCTACCACCTCTAACGGAACGCCCGGTGTTAATCGGGTTGAATGTTAGAAAGGAGTTGATATGAGAAAAGTGATGGCAGTTGCCCTGTTGACGATGTTGAGCAACTGGGCTGCCGCAGCTGAAGCGCCGCTGACTGCGGTGACCAATGTAGTTGGCAGTGTAGCGGCTTCTCAAGCCCCTGCAGCTAGTACTGCAATGGTTGCCAGTGCAATAGCGGCGTCAAACAGCGGTGGCAGTGCCAACGGCGGTACCACCGGTACGACCGGTACCACAGGTACCACCGGCACGCACAACTAACAGAAGTTTTGTTAGTGCAGTACAGGGTCGCCCGACGCAAGTCGGGTGACTTCTTTTTTAGATTCGCCCTTGAATAGCGTAGTGCCATTATGACTCGTAGTTTTTCTCTTTTAATGTTGGCAAGTCTCGCTTTACAAGGTTGCATGTTTTCCCCCGGCCAATACCTGAGCACCAGTGATATCACCCGCCAAGGGGCCAGTGAAAGCAGCAGGGTCGAGCTGATCCCGATTACCCCCAAGCTCATATCCACCACCCGCGCCACGCAAAAGCGTGAGTCGCTGCCGGCGGAGCTGTTGGCGACTCCGGCCGAGTACCGCATCGGTAACAACGATGTCTTGTACATCACGGTCTGGGATCACCCTGAACTGACAGCCCCGTCCGGCGCGCAACAACAGATCGATGCCAACGGACGGCTGGTGCGCGCCGACGGCACGCTGTATTACCCCTTCATCAAAGAAGTCCAGGCTGCCGGGCGTACGATCCAGCAACTGCGCGCAGACATCGAACAACGGCTGTCGGCGTTTATCGCCGAGCCGCAGGTAGATGTCGCAGTGCTGCGATTCGCCAGCCAGAAAGTCGTGGTCACCGGCGCCGTGACCAAGGGTGGCCCGCAAGCGATTTCCACCAACCCGCTGAGCGTGGTCGAGGCCCTCGGTTCCGCTGGAATCGATACCAACAACGCTGACTTGTCCGGCCTGACGCTGACGCGCAACGGGCGGGTGTACCCGCTCAATCTCGACTCGCTCAACCAGCAGGACTCCGAGTTGCAGGGCGTCTATCTCAAGGGTGGTGATCAGTTGTATCTGCCGTACAACGACAACAAGCGCATCTACGTCATGGGCGAGGTCAACCAGCCGCGCGCGTTGAGCTTCAAGACCGCCACCATGAACCTGTCCGATGTCCTCGGCTCGGTTGGCGGCTTGAGTCAGACCACTTCCAACGGCAACGCGGTCTACGTCATCCGCGGCGTTGAAAACCTCGACGTGGAGCCGGCGAAGATCTACCAGTTGAACGCTCAATCGCCGACCGCCATGGCGCTCGCCACGCACTTCGAAGTGCGCCCTCAGGACGTTGTCTATGTCGGGCCTGCCAACGTGACTCGCTGGAACCGCTTCATCAGCCAATTGGTGCCATCGGCGTCGATTGTCGGTACGGGTGCTTCCGCTGCGAAGAACTGGAGCGAATACAGTAACAACAGCAAATAAGGTCGCCGACAGTGAACACGTTGAAAGTTGGCGTCTGCCTGAGCGCGGCCCTGTTGTTGTGTGGCTGCAACCCGTTGATGAACGCTTCGTTGAACAACCTCAAATCGGCGGTGATCGGACCGGATGAGGTGGACGTGACCCCGGCCCAGGTGGCCGAGGTCAACTATCCGCAGATCAAACTGACCACGCCGTCCGGCTCCGGGGTATTGGCGCTGGTGCGCGAGCGTGAAGATCTGCAGTTCTGGGTCGCCTCCGGCAAACAAGTGCTGCTGCTGCGCAATGGTCTTGCCGTGCGCAGCATTGGCCTGGGCCAGGAGGGTGATCTGGACGGTACGCGTCTGCCGGATACCTCACCGTTCAAGCAAGGCCTTCATCAAGTCGCCGATGGCTACACCTCCCGGCGCTGGATCGATCTCTACAAGGGCCAGGAAGTGGGAGTGATCGTTAATAGCCGCTTCTCCCGAAAGTCCATGGACACCCTGACCATTCTCAACAAGGAATACAGCGTGCTGCGTGTCGATGAGCAGATTGATGCCCCGGCCATCGGTCTGCGGGCGACCAATCGTTATTGGGTCGATCCCGTCGACGGTTTCATTGTGCAGAGCGAGCAACAGCTGACGGCGCAGTTGCGCGTCAGGATCGTGCAACTGACCCCCAACCGCAGGCATGTCCCGTGAAGCGCTTGAGAACGCTATCGGCGTGTTTACTGTTGATCACCAGCGTGAGCCAGGCCGCTGTCACGGTCACCGGTGACGTCGCCAACCCCGGGCCGGTCGAGCTCTCGGCAGGCGGGCGTTTGCTCGATGTGATCAACGTGGCCGTGCCCAATGCCGAAGGTTATTGGCTGGCGGGTGTGTTGTTGCGTCAGTCGTTGTTGCAAGAGCAGGCGCGGCTCAAGGCGGGCGTGTTGTTTGATCTGGACGTTTTGCAGCGCATGGCTTCGCTCTTCGACAAACCAGGCCGTGCAGCGCTGGCAGTGCGTTTGTCCGAGCAAGTGCGGCAGATGCCGGTCACCGGGCGACAGATCGCCAATCTGGATCCGGTCGCAGTGGAAGTCGGCTTCGCGCGCAACATTCGTCTCGACGATGGCGATCGCCTGATTTACCCGAAACGTGTCGATGAAGTCGAAGTGCTCGGTGCTGTCGCTGAAACCTGCCACTTGCCATATCAGCCGTTACTGGAGGCTCGCGAGTATCTGCAAGGTTGCACGCCGCTGGACGATGCCGAGGCCGATTACCTGTGGCTGATTCAGCCCGACGGCGTGGTCCGGCGGGTGGGTATTGCGCACTGGAATCGCGAGAGCGGGCACTTTCCCGTTGCCGGCAGCAAGATTCTGGTGCCGGTCAAAAACGATGACCTTGATCCGCCTGTCCCTGAACTGAATCAGCAGTTGGCCGAATTCATTGCCACGCAGCTGGCTGAGGTGGTTCGTTGAATTTACGTTTTGCAGCCGTATTGTTATTGCCGTGTGGTCTGGCTTATGCAGAACCACGTATTACTCAGAATGATTTTGGTGGCGCTGGTTTGTTGCAAACGCCGACCGCGCGGATGTTGCCGGCCGGTGAGTTGAGCGTGAATGCCAACCGTACCGATCCCTATAGCCGATACAGCGTGTCGCTTCAGCCGTTCGAATGGCTGGAAGGTTCGTTCCGCTATACCGCCATCACCAACCGCCCTTACGGCCCCGACTCGCTGAGTGGCAGCCAGAGCTATAAGGACAAGGCGGTCGATATCAAGGCCCGACTGTGGGAAGAGAGCCATTGGGCGCCGGAAGTGGCGCTGGGCTTTCGAGACATCGGTGGTACCGGTCTGTTCTCCAGTGAGTTTGTGGTTGCCAACAAACGCTATGACGATTTCGATTTCAGCGCCGGCATTGCCTGGGGTTACCTGGGCAATCGAGGCGACTTCGATAACCCGCTGGGCGAGCTCGCTGACCGCTTCAATACCCGGCCCGACAGCGAAGGTACCGGCGACGTCAACGCCGGGTCGTATTTTCGCGGCAAGCCTTCTTTGTTCGGCGGTGTGAGTTATCAGACGCCATGGGATCGGCTCAGTCTGAAACTGGAATACGAAGGCAACGATTACAAGCACGAACCCAAGGACAACGAAATCAAGCAGGATTCGCCGATCAACCTCGGTGCGGTGTTCAAACTGACCGACTCGATCGACGTCAGTGCTGCGTGGGAGCGCGGCAACACCGCGATGTTTGGCGTCACCTTCCACACCAATTTCGTCAGCCGCAAGGCGCCGGCGAAGACCTTCGATCCGCCGGCTGAACCGCTACCGGCGAAGGCGCCGAGTACGCAAATGCAGCAGGTCGATTGGGCCGATGTGTCAAGGCGCCTGCAGCAAAACGCCGGCTACAAGGTTGAGCGCATCAGCCAGCGCGGGTCGGAATTGTTCGTCTATGGCGAACAGCAGCGTTATTTCCATTCCGCCAAAGCGGTTGGCCGGGCGAGCCGGATTCTGGACAACAGCGTCAACGACGACATCGACTGGTTCACCGTGGTGAACAAGCGCTACGACCTGCCGCTGGAAGAGACCAGCGTGCCTCGGCAAACCTTCCGTGAGGTGATCAACAACGAGGAGCCATTGCAATCGCTGCATCGCACCACCGAGATCAACCCGGCGATGCCGCACAACGAAAAAACCATCTACACCGAAGCCCTTCAACCATTCAGCTATGGCGTCGGGCTGGGCTTCAAGCAGAACGTCGGCGGTCCTGATGGCTTGCTCTATCAATTCAGTGCCGACGCGGACGCCGAATACCGCTTCAACCGCAACACTTGGTGGAGCGGTTTGCTCAGTGCCAATCTGGCGAACAACTTTGACAAGTTCACCTATGACGCTCCCAGCGACTTGCCCCGTGTGCGCACGGACTTGCGCCAGTACCTGACGACTTCCGAAGTGACCATGCCGTTGTTCCAGGTCAGTCACGCCGAACAGTTGGACAAAGATTTGTACGGCATGGTCTACGGCGGCTATCTGGAATCAATGTTCGCCGGGGTAGGTGGCGAGGTGCTGTTTCGCCCGACCGGCGAGCGCTGGTCGCTGGGCGCGGACTTGAACTATGTGCGTCAGCGCGAATTCGACCAGGGCTTTGGGCTGCGAGATTATTCGATCGTCACCGGGCACATCACCGGCTACACCGACTTGCCGTTCGATACGCTCGCGGCAGTCAGTGTCGGGCGTTATCTGGCCGGTGACTGGGGCGGCACGCTGGATATCTCGAAGGAGTTTTCCAATGGTGTGCGATTTGGCGCCTGGGCAACGATTACGACTGCTACTGGCGCCGAATATGGCGAAGGTAGCTTTGACAAAGGCATCTATCTGTCGATCCCGTTCGACGAACTGATGAGCATGTCGACCATGCGTCGCGCCAACCTCGTCTGGTCGCCACTGACCCGGGACGGCGGTGCACGACTCAATCGCAGCTTTCAGTTGCACTCCATGACCGACAGCCGTGACGACGACATGTTCTATCGCAACTTCGAGAAGATCACTGAGTAACACCTGGCTCGTACCTCGAAGCTGCAGGGGCGAGCCTGCTGGCGATGGCGTCAGCAACATCCAGCTTCAATGCTGACTGACCCGACGCCATCGCCAGCAGGCTGGCTGCTAAACTGCTCATTGCCGTACCCGATACCCAAATCACACCCGATACCCTGTGGCAGCAAGCTTGCTGGCGATGACGTCAGCCCAGTCGACACAACCTTGCCTGCCACGCCATCGCTTCCACGAATTGCGCCCACAAAAAAGGGGACTTGCGTCCCCTTGCGGTGTTGCGCTGTGCAACGCTAATCCATCAGTAGATGTCCTTCGACAGCAACGTGAACGGCGTCTTCACCAGGATCTTCAGGTCCAGCCACAACGACCAGTTGTTGATGTACTTGAGGTCGATCTCGACGCGCTTCTGCATCTTGTCGAGGGTATCGGTCTCGCCTCGGCAACCGTTGATCTGCGCCAGGCCGGTGATGCCCGGTTTGATTCGATGGCGCGCCATGTAAGCGAGGATTTTCCCGGAGTAGTAGTTGTTGTGCGCGACGGCGTGCGGCCGTGGACCCACCAACGCCATATGCCCTTGCAGCACATTGAACAGTTGCGGCAGTTCATCCAGCGAAGTGCGGCGGATGAAGCGGCCAACGGCGGTGATACGCGAGTCGTTGCGGCTGGCCTGCTTGACCTCTTTGTCATCGTGGACGCGCATCGAGCGGAACTTCCAGACCTGAATCACCTTGCCGTTCCAGCCATGTCGGTCTTGCTTGAAGAACACCGGGCCGGGCGAGTTGAGTTTCACGGCCAGTGCGATGACCAGCAAAACCGGGCTCAACAGGATGATGGCCAGCAGCGCCACGCTTTTTTCCACCAGGCTTTTGCTCAGTGCAGCGGTCGGCCGGCTGGTCAGCGGGCTTTCGTTCAGGTAAATCGCCGGCAGACCGTCCACGACCTTCACCGAGTGATTGAGCAGCGTCAGACTGTTCAAGTCCGGGACCCAGACCACGTCAACGTTGGCACCGAGCAAATCGAGGTACATGGCTTCGATTTTGGCAGCTTCGGACAAGGGCAGGGTGATGTACAGGCGACGAATGTCATGGGCTTTGATCAGGTCCAGCAGATCTTCTTGAGCACCGACGACGCGCGGCGCGCCCGGCTCCAGCGATGGCACGCTGCCGTTGCTGACCAAGCCCACCAGTGGCAGGTTTTCCAGAAGACTCAGCTTGTTTGCCAGCCCCAGTGCCAGTTCGCCAGTGCCGACGATCAGGGTCTTGTGCTCGCTTTTGCGCGAACGCTGGTAGTACTTCGAAAACGCATGCAGGGGCGCATACAGCAATGCCTGGCCGAGGAAACCGTACACTGCCCAGCCAAGAATCACTTCCCGTGAAAACAGCGCATCGGCTTTGCAGATGAATGCAATGCAGGCCAGCGCAGCCATGGTCATGGACCAGCCCATGAACAGGCGTCCCAGCCCTGTCAGGTAGTTGTCTCTTTTTCGATATACACCGCTGAACGTGTAAGCCGGAACCGAGGCAAGTACCGCCAGCGTTGCGCACATTCGGTAGTAGAACTCGACCGAGCCAGTATGTCGCTCAGCAAGTATGAACAGCAGTGAAACAACAAAGCCCTGTGCCAATGCCCATTGGCCCCAAAAGGTTAGTCCCTTGAGGCCGGTGTTTCGATTGATACGAAGAGAAAGATCCATACGAATATCCCCAAAAGACGTCCATTCAGGTTTCGACAGTTGAAATCCGAGTTGTTAATAGACTTTTTATTGTTGTTGTAGCGAGTGTCCTGAGGTAACAACGCCGATATGCGGAACTGTCGTCAGTCAATAGACTAAGTTATTGACGGGGATGCTGTCTGACGAGTTCTAACAAGGTGGCAGGGTGCCAACTTTCATTAAGGGCAAATAGCCGAACGTTAGAAATGGTCGATCAGCAGGGGGTGAATATTTGATGTTGTATTGGGTATTGTAGGAGGGGTGGAGGCAGGCGGGTTTGAATAGAGTTTTCAAGCGGGGAAAACAAACTAAGTGCTATTTTTATTGTTGTTGTCGCACTGTTGATGTTTGTGTTGTTTGTCCGGATCAGGCGTTCAGTACACCACTTCCTGGATCAGGCAGTAGCCGCGGTTTCTCACCGCACGAAACAACCGCTCACCATTGCTGGCACTTTTGAATTTATCTTGCAGTCGACTGAGGCACATCTCCAGGCCGCGGTATTGCTCCGGTTCCCTGCCGATACTGAGGATCAGCTCATCTCGACTGACAACGCGTTCTTCATGGTTGAGCATTTTCCTGACGAGTGCAGTTTCCAGTCCGGTCAGGTTTATCTCGATACCCGCTTTCACCAGCGCGCCCTGATCATCGTCGAGTTGCCAGACTTCGCTGCAAGGTGCGTGACCTTCTATCGCTTGTGCGGTGTTACTGGCTTCCGCAATCATTGCCGGCTTGCCGTGAAAAGGATTTTCCGATTGCGCTGCCAGCCATTCAGATTCAAGGGTGGCCAATATTCTCTGCGTATCGTGTTCGATACTTTGCGCAACTTTTTTCCTTGTCACGCTTGGGTAAGTGAACTCCATCAGCACCGGGGCAGTAGAGGACGAGGCAACACCTTCAACAAACATTTGTGCCTGGGAGGTTCCGAATGAGTTGAAACGCTCACTGGACAGAATGCTCTCCAATTCGCGTTGCGACGTAGTGCTGTGGGTTACGACGACGAAATATTTTCTTGGGAGGGGTGTACTAATTTCCATGTCTCTCTCCTGAAGTACGCACCAAATTTGGCAAAAAATGATCGGCAGGGGAGTAGAGACTCCCACGGAAGTAATCGAAAAGGCAGGGTTTGGGCGCAAAAATGGCCCTCGATAGGTTCCACGCGATCTGCTATAGAATGACTTCTTATTGTTATGGTTCAGTGTTGCCACGGTCATGGAGTCGATAAATTGGCATGAAGTATAAAATACAAATCAAACAATGAAACCGATATCTTTGTATAGTTGAAAAAACATTCCCTTAGATGATGTCAAAAAGCCTTTGAATTGCTGGCTCAGACAGTCGATATCAACCCTCTCATCAGGCGGTAGCCGTACCCCCGAATGCTCTGGATGGCGTTTGTACCGTACACGTCTTTGATTTTTCCGCGCAAGCGACTGATTGATTTTTCCAGTGCTCTGGGGTCGTAGAAATTGGTATTCAGACCCATGATGCCGGCGATTTCATCGTGACTTAGTATGTGGTTGCTGGTTTGCGCAAATGCTTCCAGAATCTTCATTTCTGCAAATGAAATATCCAGTTTTTTGTCGGAGCCCAATAAGCAGATGCGGGTGGGGTCCAATATCAGATTGATATCCCTTTGCCATTCCTCACTGCTGAAAAAATCGGCAAGTAACTCGGCGCCTTCTTCAGACAGGGTATTGAACTTGAGACAAAAGTCGGCCCCGGCAAGATAATATTTCATCTTGTTGAAGGTGCCGCGGCCTGTGATGACCGCACATATGATCGGTTTCAAGTGGGTAGTGCGCAGGCTTTCCACCAGCGCAAGGCTTTCCTCGAGAGCCTGGGGGCTATCGATGATGATGAAGATGGCTCGATACGAACCTAAGTACTCGTTTTTCTTATACGAAAGTGTGTACGAACTGGCATCCAGTGCCATATCGGCCTGCACATGCCTTGCGATTAGCGCTCTAAAATGTTCAGCCACGCCACGCGTTCGACCCAGCGTGAGAACACCGGGTTCGTCGTTTGTCTGGCGCAGGCTTCTAGTCGCTAAGTTCCCTGTAAGCATCATGCATTGACTCGAATAGGTGCTGACATCGGGATGTTAAAGCACCGGTTCTCATCTGTGACTGACAATTGGTAACATTCAAGCGAATTTTAGACGTGGCTCTCGAGTTTTCTAACAATAATTAAGCTTTTCAAGCTTTTAGTTGATTTTCTCGGCGGGGTGAACTAGTGAAAATCCCTCGTTAGATGGTGGCAATATGGAATTGTGCCATTACTTTGAGTCTTTGGCGATGGTTTTTTAATGTCTTTTTGCCACTGTTTGTACGCTGAGTTCGTGATTTACAGAATTTAGTCCTTTTGTGCAGAAATATAAATAGTGTGCGGTGGGTCACGTTTTATTGAGAGCGAGCGCGCTACGAGCTCAATGTCGAAATCCATTTTCGATTAATTATTCAGTCGGACGATTATTAACAAGCCTTGAGTGTGTTGTTTGATAAGACCTATTCTCCGTCGCTGGGTCGGGTAAAGGCTGTCAATTTGCCAGTTACGCTTGGTCCAGTTGCTCAATACCTGAAAAGTAGTTAACGGGGCGCGCTTCGAGGGCGGTCTGACGGAGGATTAATGGAGTTCTTGACCCTTTTAAAGGTGTTGGTTTTAGGTGCGGTAGAAGGCCTTACGGAGTTTTTGCCCATATCCAGTACGGGGCATCAGATTATTGTTGCAGATTTATTGGAGTTTGGCGGTGAGCGCGCCATGGCCTTCAATATCATTATTCAGCTGGGTGCCATTCTTGCCGTTGTCTGGGAGTTTCGTCCCAGGATTTTCGATATCGTCAAAGGCTTTCCGACCCAGCGCAATGCACAACGCTTTACCCTCAACCTGCTGATCGGTTTCCTTCCGGCAGTTGTTCTGGGTGTGTTGTTCGCCGACGAGATCCATGAATACCTGTTCAATCCGATAACCGTGGCTGTCGCATTGGTCGTGGGTGGCATTGTCATGTTGTGGGCTGAACAACGGGATCATGTAGTGCAGATCGAGCACGTGGACGATATGCGCTGGTCAGATGCGCTGAAGGTGGGTTTCGCACAATGCCTGGCGATGGTACCGGGGACTTCCCGCTCCGGATCGACCATCATCGGCGGCTTGCTGTTTGGCCTGTCACGCAAGGCCGCTACCGAATACTCGTTCTTCCTGGCGATGCCAACCATGGTCGGCGCCGCGGTGTACTCGGGCTACAAGTACCGCGACCTGTTCCAGAACAGCGATCTGCCGGTTTTCGCCCTGGGCTTTGTAACCGCATTCTTTTTCGCGATGATCGCTGTGCGCGGCCTGCTCAAGTTCATTGCGAACCACAGTTATGCCGCATTTGCGTGGTACCGGATCGCCTTTGGATTGCTGATTCTGGCAACCTGGATATTCGGCTGGGTTAACTGGACAGCGGCTGCAGCGGCGGGCTGACAGCAATACCAGGCGGTTCATACCGCCTGGTTTTTATCACCGGGGTTATCGCCCTTCAAGCAATCCAGCGGCTTGATCCAGCAGTGCCAAGGGCTCCTTGGTCTTGTGAATGTCCACCGACAACAACTGCCGAAACTTGCGTGCTCCCGGAAAACCGGTGCCCAGACCCAGCACATGTCGGGTGATGTGGTGCATCGAGCCGCCCGCATCGATGTGCGCAGCAATGTAAGGGCGCAACTGCGCCAAGGCTTCGGCACGCGTGATCACCGGCGCTGTGCTGCCGAACAATTGCTGATCCACCTCAGCCATCAGATACGGGTTGTGATACGCCTCGCGGCCCAGCATCACACCGTCGAATGTCTGCAAATGTTCATGGCAGGCATCCAGCGTCTTGATCCCACCATTGAGAATAATCTCCAACTGCGGAAAATCCGCTTTCAGCCGCGCCGCTACGTCGTAACGCAACGGCGGAATGTCACGGTTCTCCTTCGGCGACAAACCTTCGAGAATCGCAATCCGCGCATGCACGGTAAAACTGGTACAACCGGCATCTCGCACCGTACCGACGAAGTCACACAGTTGTTCGTAACTGTCGCGACCGTTGATGCCGATACGATGCTTGACCGTTACCGGAATCGACACCGCATCACGCATCGCCTTCACGCAATCGGCCACCAATTGCGGATGCCCCATCAGGCACGCGCCGATCATATTGTTCTGCACCCGATCACTCGGGCAGCCGACATTCAGATTCACCTCATCGTAACCATGCTCCTGGGCCATCCGCGCACAGGCCGCCAAATCCAGCGGAACACTGCCACCCAACTGCAACGCGAGCGGGTGCTCAGCTTCGTCATGCCGCAGAAAACGCTCGTGATCACCATTGAGCAAAGCACCGGTGGTGACCATTTCGGTGTAGAGCAGGGCATTTTTCGACAACAAGCGCAGGAAAAAACGGCAATGGCGGTCAGTCCAATCCATCATCGGTGCCACGCTGAAGCGGCGAGAAAGCGGGGCGGGTGCAGCAGTGTTTACGGACATGGAGATCTGGAGTCGGTGAGGCTGGGAGATCGGGGAGTTTATCAGGATTGGGCTAATAGGGCTTGGACGTGTCTAGCGCCGGTTGAATCCACACCATATTGCTGATCTTCTGTTCACCCCGTCGCTGCAAAATCAGCGACAAGGGTGTGGACGCCCCACAAATCCAGGCGCACATGGCGTCTTGAATTTAAGCAGGCGTTTTTCATGTGAGGCCTATTTTGTTTTGGCGTTGGAAAATAGATCTGTCCCCTTTTTTGCAGTCCCCTTTTTTGCACGCATGATCCGGAAAACAAGGAAGCCGGCCACGGCGAATGCGCTATTCAGAGCAACCATCGGGAAGGCTGTATTGTCCTGCAGATGGCTCAGCAGCAAGCCAGAAACAGTCGCGCCGGCCATCTGGGAAAAACCGATAAAGCCCGCTGCCAGCCCGGCGCGAGTCGGATTGGGAATCACTGCGCCAGCAACCGAACCCGGCAAGACCATGCCCGAACCCAGCGTCAACAGCATCTGCGGCAGCATCAGGCCGGCCACCGACGGGCCGATGAGTTCGTGCAGTATCAGCCCTGAACCGGCGCCAACCGCGACCAGGCTTGTACCGATGGCAACGATTTTTTCCGGACCGTACTTAATGATGGTGCGGTTGGTGAAGATCGCGCCGGCAATCAACCCCGAAACGATGCCGCCGAAAACCAGGCCATACTGGGTTGGACTCAAGCCGAGTTGCCCGACTAATACGCGCGAAGAGCCGGCAATAAAGCTGAACATTGCGCCGTAGGTGCAGGCGATGGCGATGGCGAAGCTTCGCAGGGATGAGTCTTTGAGCAGCAAGGCGTAGTTACCCAGCAGCGTCTTCAGCCTTCCCGCCTGCGCGTCGGGCTGCAGATTGGTCTCCTTGAAAAATAGTGACCCCGCGAGAGCCGCACCGCCAAACAATACGGTTGCGAACGAGACCGCGCGCCAGCCACCGGCATGGGTGGCAATCAGCCCGCCTAGAACCGGTGAGAGCATAATCGCGCTGAGCATCCCAATCACCGTGATGGCCATGACCGGGCCGGCTTTTTCCTTCCAGACATCGCGCACGACGCTACGTGCTACCACCAGCGCAACACAGGCTCCCAAACCCTGCAGCGCACGGCCCGCAATGAACTCGGGCATGCTTTGGGCAAACGCCATCCACAGAGAGGCGAGCACGTAAGTGGTAACACCGACGAGCAGCATTGGTCGACGACCGATGCGGTCTGACAGCGGGCCGAAGAAAAGTTGGCCGAGACCAAAGGCAGCAACAAATACCGATAATGCCGTCAAGGAGGAACCTGGCACGGCGCCGAGCCCTGCTTCAAGGTCGCGCAGGCTGGGAATCAGCATCTGGGTGGAAATCTCACCCAGTGCGCAGAGCCCGATCAAGAGTGCAAGCAATACGCTGGAACGGCTGGGAAGGTTCATGATTTTTATCCAAGGCTGTAATGGAAGGATGCGCACCCAACTCCGTTGGGGTTCAAGGACTGACATTCGAGGCGCAACAACACCAAGGTGACAGCGGGGCAAGGCCTGGGATCGATGTCTGAATTCATGGTCGGAATCTCTCGGGGTGCTGCTGCGCAGCCGTGTCGCAGCGGCAAATTAAGCAATCATGAGGCTCTCCCTGTCTGTGCGGGATTATGGGCATAATAAATTCCAGCTGTAAATATGACGCGTGTAATATTTTCATTCGCTGCCAGAGCGAGGGCGTTTTCTCTAGCCCTGAACCGTACCGGGGTGAGCGATGAACGGGGCGTTTGAGGAAGGGAGAAAAGGGGACAGCTTTATTATCACGCGGACTGAACTGGAAGCATTTTAATCCTCGCTTCGTCGGCAGCTGCTATTGGAGGCACAGGCGCAGGCAGATCAATCAGTGTGTATAGATAACTCACAACCAGCGCGGGAATCCCACGACTCGCCATTTCGAGAAGCAAGCGCTTTATTGGCGATGCGGAATACAGAGAGAAGGGCCCGCTCTGCTGCTTCTGCCTCACCTGGAGAGTGAGAGAGCACCTGACGATTGATCGATGCAGAACGGTGGAATGATTTCCGCCGTTCTGCACGCGGGATAAGGCTTAGACGATTCTCAAGCCTTCAAAAGGATTCCAGCCTTGTGAGCCTTTGACCTGTTTCAGGTAGTAGGCGTAGTTGGCGCTCAGCCCGTACATCAGTGCAAAGACGACATTCAGGCCGGTGTTAACGGCTTTGGGTCCTTCGTCGTAACCCAGCAGAGTGAATATCAGTGTCAGGACGAAGGAGATGGCGATGATAATCGCGATGATTGCCAGGTTCTTTTTCCACAGTCCAAGCACGAAAAGATAGATAGGCCCGAAGAAAAAAGCGATGAAGTTCAGGTTGATCAGAATACGCTTGCGCGCCGGCAATTGTTTGAAAGCCGATTTGAACTCAGGGCTTTTGGGGGCTCCGTGCTGATCGAAGAAAGCGAATCTTTCTTGCCATTTCGGACTGGCGTTGTAGGTTTGCAATTCATCCGTGCTGCTCATTGTCTGTCCTTTTTTGAGGGTTTTGCTCGGTCGAGGCATCGACCGAATGATCATTCGGTGCGCTTGTCAACGCGTCTTGCAGGCGACCGGACTGCTACCGGTGCGGGCCAAGTTTCAAGCATGTAACTGGATTTAACAAGCCGTGACAAAGTGCACTAGCGCGCAGTTTGTCACGGCTTGGAGAATTTACAGGGACAGGCACATGGTCATTTGCCTTCAGGTACTGCCAACCACTGTCCCAGCACTTTCTGGTAACTACCCGTTACCTTGGCCAGATGCAGCCACTGGTCCACATAGGATTTCCAGGTGATGTCATCCCGGGGCAACAGGTAGGCTTTCTCGCCATATTGCATGTACTGCGTCGGGTTCACCGCGCAGAGTCCCGGTTTGAGTTTTTGTTGATAGAGCGCTTCGGACGTGTCGGTGATCATCACGTCGGCCTTGTTGTCCAGCAGCTCCTGAAAGATGGTGACGTTATCGTGCAACTTCAGTTGCGCCTTGGGCAGGAAGGCGTGCACGAAGGCTTCGTTGGTGCCGCCGGCCGGTTCGACCAGGCGTACCGATGGCTGGTTGATCTGGTCGATGGTCTGGTACTTCGCCTGGTTTTCACAGCGCACCAGCGGGATCTTGCCGTCGACGTCGAGGGTGGTGCTGAAGAAGGCTTTTTTCTGCCGTTCGAGGGTGACGGAGATGCCGCCCATGCCGATGTCGCATTTGCCGGCGAGCATGTCGGGCATCAGGGTTTTCCAGGTGGTTTGCACCCACTCGACCTTGACGCCGAGGCTGTCAGCGAGAGAGCGGGCCATGGCGATGTCGATGCCGGAGTATTCGCCGTCCTCGGCTTTGAAGGTATAGGGCTTGTAATCGCCGGTGGTGCAAACCCGCAGTTGGCCTTGTTGGATGACGCTGTCCAGATGTGAAGGGACTTGCTGTGCCTGAACACCAAACGACAGGGCGAACAGCCCACCGAGCATCCATGTGCTTTTGTTGTTTTTCATTGTTATCGGGCTTTCTGATTGAGTGACTTGGAGGAGGGAGTGTAGTGAAAACTGTGCGCGACTCAAAAAACGGGCGAACGTTACAGCTCACCCACTTGCGGGCTCAACGTGCCGAGCCACGCCACCAACCCCACAATCAACACCGCTGCGAAGAGCTCCACTCTCACACTGCAGCGAAGCGCATTCGCCGCTACGCGATACTGCCCCTCTCGCAATGATTGTTGCAGTAACGGTCCCAGGTGAAAGCGGTTAATCGCGGCCAGGACGAGCATACCGGCGAACAATGCGACTTTGATCAGCAGCAAAACCCTGTAGGTGCTTAGGAGTACTTCGTCGATGCTGGGTCCGGCGATGTAGAGGTAGTTCACAACGCCGGTGACGGTGATGACAATCACAATCAGCGCCCCCACGGGCTCAAACCGGGTGATGGCACGAGCCAGCAGGCGGATGTGGTTTTCCGATTGCAGGCTGTTGCTGCGTGACATCCAGAAAAACGCGACCAACGCGCCCAGCCAGGCACCCGCGGCCAGCAAGTGCAGAATGTCTGCGGTGAAATGCCAGATGCCTTCATCCATGGCACCATGTCCGCTCCAGGCCACAGAGGCGAGGGCGATCGCACCAGCAATAGCCGCCATCCACAAGCCAGGGGCAGGTGCGCGGGTGTTGAACAACATCGCTAAAGTGGCGATGAACAACGCCGTGATCCGAATCATCCAGGCCATCCCGGCGTCCATTTCAAGCACCATCATTTCAATGTGCGGGCGCAGTTCGCCAAGGTTGGATTCCCCGCTCATGGTGCTGACCATCAGCAGCATGCCAATGACGGATAGCGCCCCCCCGATAATGGCCGCCCCCGCCAATAGCGATCGAAATGGCAGCACGGCCCCCGAAATCCGTTCCGGCCCCCTGAGGCTGTACAACCCGAACAGCGCGACGCCAAACAGCAGCATCAAATCCACGTACAACAAAAAGCGCAGAACGATGTTGGCCGAGTCGCTCATCTATCACTTCACTTTGAATGAAACGTTGCCGGTGATCGGGTGGGTGTCTGACGATACGGCGCGCCACTCTACTTTATAGGTGCCGGCAGGTAGGGGTGACAGCGGAGTAATGAGCATGGTTTTCGGGTCGCTGCCGCCACTGACTTTGGCTTTCATGGGCATGGGCGAGTGGGCCATGCCGGGCATTTCGGTCATGACCAGTTTTGCCCCGGAAAACTGTTTGACCAGGTTTTCCGAAAAGTGCAGTTCGATGATGCCCGGCGCCGCACCGATGGCACCTTCGGCGGGGCTGGACGACAGCAACTTCGGATGGGCTAGAACCAAAGTGCTCAGCAGCAGCCCGGCTGACAGCAAGACAGTGACAGCGGTGGTTTTGATGATGTGCATGCAAGGCCTCTTGCCGCTTAATGCGGCTGGTTATGATTGTTGGTATAGGGGTTCAGAACCACAGGCGCACGCCGAGAACCAGCCGCGCCTCGCTGCGGTCCTCGCCTTCGGCTGCGGCGTAATCGGCGGTTTTGCCGTAGGTGCGGTTCCAGGTCACGCCAATGTAGGGCGCAAATTCCCGGCGAATTTCGTAGCGCAGGCGCAGGCCCGCTTCGCTGTTGGACAGACCGGAGCCAATTCCTCGTTGCGGGTCGTTCTTGCCATAGAAGTTGAGCTCTGCGGTCGGTTGCAGGATGAGTCGGTTGGTCAGCAGGATGTCGTAGTCGCCCTCCAACCGCGCGGCGCTCTGACCGCCTTCGCCGATGAACGCCGTGGCCTCGGCTTCGAAGTTGTACAGCGCCATGCCTTGCACACCAAGCGCTGCCCAGGTTTGCGGGGCGCCGGGTTTGAAGTCCTGGCGGACACCGCTGACCACGTCCCACCATGGACTGATCGCGTGGCCCCACAGCGCCTGGATTTCAGCATCTTCGGTCTTGCCGTTGGTGCGTTCGCCTTCGGAGCGCAGCCACAGACGATCGATGTCGCCGCCGATCCAGCCGGACAAATCCCAGGCCAGGGTGCTGCCGTCGTCGGCGTCCTGCCATTCAAGTTTGTCGGCGAGGAAGAATGAATTCAGCGCGGTGTCATGTATGGCATGGCCGCTATGGCTGCTGAAGACGGCAGCACGGTCGGCGTCGGTCAGGGCCGGGATCGGCGTACGACTTTCGGTCGGGGCTGCTGGTTGCATCTGGCCTTCGTCCATGGTTTGCAGCTCGTCATGGTCCATGGAGTTCATCTGGCTGTGATCCATGCCCTGCATGTCGTCTGTCGCGGCAATCACCGGAGAAAGCGGCAGGCCAGCGCAGATGATGCCCGCGGCGATGGAGGAAATTCTGATCATGGTTGGCACCTCATTCTTCCACGCGAACTTCACGGAACATGCCCATTTCCATGTGGAACAGGAGATGGCAGTGATAGGCCCAGCGCCCGAGCGCATCGGCGGTTACCCGGTAGCTGCGGCGTGTACCCGGTGGCATGTCGATGGTGTGTTTGCGCACCATGAAGTCGCCGTTCTCGTCTTCGAGATCGCTCCACATTCCGTGCAGGTGAATGGGGTGGGTCATCATGGTGTCGTTGACCAGCACCACGCGAATGCGCTCGCCATACTTGAGCCGCAAGGGCTCGGCGTCGGAGAATTTCACGCCATTGAATGACCAGGAAAACTTCTCCATGTGCCCGGTGAGATGCAATTCGATCGTGCGTCCGGGATCGCGGCCGTCGGGGTCTTCGAAGGTACTGCGCAGGTCGGCGTAGGTCAGGACGCGGCGGCCGTTGTTGCGCAGGCCCAGGCCGGGGGCGTCGAGTTTGGGTGAGGTGGACATGGCTTGCATGTCCACCAGCGGGTTGTCGTTTTCCGAGTCGGGATGAGACTGCATCCCGGGCATGGCCATCTGGCTGTGGTCCATGCCGGCCATGCTGCCGTGATCCATCCCGCCCATACCCATGTCCTCCATGCTGACCAAGGGGCGCGGATCCAGCGGTGGCACCGGCGCGGACAGGCCAGGCTTGATCGCAAGGCTGCCGCGAGCGTAGCCAGTGCGGTCCATCGATTGAGCGAACACGGTATGGACGGCATCAATCGGCTCGACGATCACGTCGAAGGTCTCCGCCACGGCGATGCGAAATTCGTCGACGGCCACGGGTTTGACATGCAGGCCATCGGCCGCGACAACGGTCATTTTCAGGCCAGGAATGCGCACGTCGAAGTAACTCATGGCCGAGCCGTTGATGAAGCGCAGCCGCAGTTTTTCCCCGGGACGGAACACACCGGTCCAATTTCCGTCCGGCGCCTGTCCGTTCATCAAGTAGGTGTAAGTGGCGCCGCTGACGTCGGCCAGGTCGGTGGGATTCATCTTCATTTCAGCCCACATCTTGCGATCGGCAACGGTCGCGCCCCAACCGTTGGTGCTGACGTCGTCGATGAAATCGCCCACGGTGCGCTTGTGGTAGTTGTAGTAGTCGGATTGCTTTTTCAGTGTCTTCATCAGACTGGCCGGGTCTTCGTCGGTCCAATCGGTGAGCATCACCACGTAATCGCGGTCGTACTGGAAAGGTTCCGGTTCCCTGGCGTCGATCACCAGCGGGCCGTAGACGCCGGATTGCTCCTGCAATCCCGAATGACTGTGGTACCAGTAGGTGCCGTTTTGCCGGACTTTAAATTGGTAGACATACAGCCCGCCGGGGTCGATACCCTTGAAACTCAGCCCCGGTACGCCGTCCATGTTGGCTGGCAATAAAATGCCATGCCAGTGAATGGAAGTGCTGTCCTTGAGTGCGTTCTTCACCCGCAAGGTAACCGTATCGCCTTCGCGCCAGCGCAGGAGAGGGCCGGGAAGGCTGCCGTTGATTGTCATCGCAGTGCGCGGATTGCCGGTGAAGTTGACCGGGGTTTCACCGATCAATAGCTCGAAATCGCTGCCGGTCAGCACTTGCGGTTCACCGGGGCTGGTGATCGCCCAGACGGGCGGGCGCCATAATCCAAGACCGCCCAGCAGTCCGCCTGCGGCAAGTCCTTTGACGAAGGTGCGTCGTGAAGTGGTGGAGTGCATGCCGATTGTCCCGTCCGTCAGCCTGGTGAACATATCTACGAGGCTAACGGACGGTGCCTTTCAGCTGGCTGAGGCGAAGATTACAGTTTTGTCAGGTAGGTGATGATTACTGGCGCTTGGTAGGTTTGTCGGACGAGGCCACAGTGCCGCCGCCGCAGTTAATGTAAGAAGACGACTTCAGCCAGCGCTGATCCGGGTAGTAGGAAAACAGCAGTTGCCCGTCTTTCATCGAGTCGATCAACCGATGAGCAATCGCCGGCCGAACTGCCGGGCAACCGAGGCTTCTGCCAATCCGGCCGTTCGCCCTTGCCAGGACTGGACTGACGTACGGCGCGCCATGAATGACGATTGCCCGGTCATAGGCGTTATCGTTGAACCCTGGTTCCAGGCCTTCCATGCGCAATGAATAGCCGTTCTGGCCGCGATAACTTTCCTGGGTACGGAACAGGCCGAGGCTGGTGGCGAAGCTTTCGTTCTGGTTGGAAAACTGGGTGGCCATGTTTTCGCCGCTGTTGCGGCCATGGGCGACAAGCTCGTGGAACAGCAATTTGCGCTTTTTCAGATCGAACACCCACAGACGTTGTTCGGTCGAAGGCAGGGAGTAATCGATCACTGCTAGTCTCTGTGCCGCAGCTGCGCCTTGGGCGCGAGTGCATTGGGTAGCACGGACCGCCAGGGCAATGACCTTGGCATTGGCATTTGGAGCAGCTTTGGCCAGCGCGACTTCAAGCGAATCGGCGTAGGCTGTTGGAAGGTAAGCCGACGTCAACAGCAGCGCTGTGTATAGAAAGCCAAAGCGGTGTAGCGTCATAAAAATGTCTCATCAGGAATATTTCGAGTCTAGCAGCGAGTTGGACGCTAGCCCTTTGATTACGGGAGATTAAGGATTATCCATGGGTCAATTAACAAGGTTATTCGTCATAAGCCGTGCACTTTTTATGGTCTTTCTGATCAGCGGCACTGCGTTGGCAGAAACTTCGCCGATCATGCCGGTAACTCCGCCAACCGGTCCGCTGGCCGCCGCGCCCGACGATGTCGTCGGTCAGTCGATCCAGGCAGCGCTGGAACCACTGCAATCTTCATTCCCGCCGCTGCTCACTTCACGCAAGCATCAGCGATTGGATGTCGGCCGTGTAGTGATGGATTTTTATTCCCATCGCAACTTCCGTGCCGCCTGGACTGACGGCCGTGACTTCTCCCAATTGCTCAAGAGCCTGAACGAAACAGAAATCGATGGCTTGGTCCCGACGGATTTCCATGTAGCGGAATTGGCTCAGGCGCAACTGGCGATCCAGACTACCGCACCGACACCGGCCCAGTCGGCCGCTTTTGATCTTGCGGCTACCCGCACTTACATCACCGCGCTGCTCCAGTTGCGTCGTGGCAAGGTCGATCCGGCGCGGCTGGATTTTCACTGGAACTTCGACCCGGTCGGGGTTGATCCCCGTGAGGATGTGAATAGTTTCTTCACCGCCCTGAACGATCACGATGTGGCACGCGCATTTGCTCAAGCGCCACCGCAAGAGGCGGTTTATCGCAGCATGCGGGTGGCCTTGGCGCAGTTGCGCCAGGTCAGGGATTCCGGCGGCTGGCCAAAAGTGACTGAAGGGCAATCTCTCAAACCTGGTATGGACGGCGTGGCGGTGATGCAATTGCGTTCCCGATTGGCGGCGGGTGGCTATCTGGAGCCGCACAACGGAAAACGCACTGATTACGACGACAAAGTCATCGCAGCAGTGAAGAAGTATCAAGTTGAGCAGTATCTGGGCGCGGATGGCGTAGCGGGGGCGGCCACTCTGGCGGCGTTGAACGTGCCCGTGGAAGCGCGGATCGATCAGGTCCGGGTGAACATGGAGCGGGCGCGGTGGTTGCTGTACAAACTCCAGGGTACTTTTGTCGTCGTTGATATTGCCGGTTACAAGGTCGCGCTGTATCGCGATGGTCAACCGATCTGGCGCTCCCGGGTGCAGGTCGGCAAGCCATTTCGCAGCACGCCGGTGTTCCAGTCGGAAATTACCTATGTGACGTTCAACCCCACGTGGACCGTGCCACCAACGATTCTGGTCAAGGATATGCTGCCCAAGATTCAACAGAATCCTGGCTATCTGGCCGCGAACCGAATCAGAGCGCTTGACCGGGAAGGCAATGTACTCGATCCGTCGGGCATCGATTGGTACAACGCACGCGGCATCACCTTGCGTCAGGATGCTGGTCCGGAAAATTCCTTGGGCCAGGTGGTGATTCGCTTCCCCAACGATTACGCCATTTATTTGCATGACACGCCGCACCGCGAGTTGTTTGCCAAGTCCATGCGCGCTACCAGTTCCGGCTGTATTCGGGTGGAGAATCCGTTGCAACTGGTCGAATTGCTGTTCAACGATCCGGTGCGCTGGAACAGCGAAGGTATTAAAAAGCAGTTGGCCAACGGCAAGACCGAAAACATCAAGCTGCCAGTCAAGGTGCCGGTGTTGCTGGCTTACTGGACGGTGGACTTGAGTAACGATGGGCGAGTGACGTTCAAGCCTGACGTCTATGGTTATGACTCTCCAGTCTTGCGCCGGTTGAACATGCCGACGGAGTTGCCCGTACTGGACTTGCAGAAGGCGACAACTTCTTTGGTGGTGACGGGGAAAAACAACTAAGGGCAGGATAGCTCGCTGACGATAAATGCAGCCCTGCGGGAGCAGCGTCAGGCGTCATACGCTGTCAGACGAATGTGTCGTGCGACGCAAGGGAACCACTGGCCAAGCGGTTCCCATTTTTGCTTTGCAAACCCGTAGACTTGGCGCCCGGAACCAAGGGATATGGGCCTGGACTCATGACTTGCCCTTTTCAGGACGCGCTTTTGCCCATTCACCTCGACGACCAGCACCATGCCCCCGGCGATGCATTGAAGCGCCTGCCCTTGCGCAAGGCTGCGGTGCTGTTCATCGCCACGGTGTGTCTTTGCCTGTGTGCCTTGCTTTATCTGCAACTGGAGCAGTCCCGGCGACACGACCTGAATCAGGCTCAAGTGGCATCGTCGAACCTCACGCGTGCCATGGCACAACAGGCCGAAGACACCATCATGAAGGCCGATCTGGTCCTGACCAGCCTGGTGGACTGGATTCAACTCGACGGCTCCAGCCCGGCGTTCAAGTCACGATTACAGAAAACCTTTGTCCGACGGGTGCAGTCGCTGGATCAGTTGCACGGCATCCTGTTGTTTGATCAAAAAGGCCAGTGGATCGTCAGCTCATTCGAGAATCTGCCCCGGGGTCCCGGTGTGGCGGATCGCGAATACTTCAGGTTTCACCAGCAGAATGTCTCGTCCGTGGCGCACATCGGCGCGGCCATTCGCAGTCGCGAAAACGGGGAGTGGATCATCCCGATTTCCAAGCGGGTGAACGGCAGGAACGGCGAGTTCCAGGGCGTTTTGCTGGCCGGAATCAAAATGTCTTACTTCGACCAGTTTTTCAGAAGCTTCAGCATCGACGAAGAAGGCTCGATGTTCATTGCGTTGACCGATGGCACGCTTCTGGCGCGCCGGCCGTTCGTGGAGGCACAGATCGGCACGTCGCTGGCCAAGGGCGAAATCTTTCAGAACCTGTTGCCACGGGCGACCTCTGGCAACGCGATGTTCCCTTCATTGGTGGATGGGATCGTGCGGTTACATGGCTATCGACAGCTACACGCTTATCCGTTGGTGGTTTCGGCGGCATCGTCCAGGGAAGCGATTCTGGCGGGGTGGTACGACACAGCGTTTCGCTCCAGCTTCATCGTCGCGCTGGTGATGCTGGGGGTCGGACTGTTTGGCTGGATGTTTATCCGTCAGGTTCGGGTCGGCGAGCGAGTCGAAGCGGATTTGCGCAGGGCTCAGCAAGCCCTGGAATTGATCGCCACCCACGACAGCCTTACCGGTCTGGCCAACCGCCGCTTGTTCGAACGAGCGCTGGATATCGAGTTCGGCCGCGGCGCACGCCAGCACACTTCGCTAAGCCTGATCATGCTCGACATCGATTTTTTCAAGCGCTACAACGACACCTATGGTCATGTGGTCGGTGACCATTGCCTCGCTCAAGTCGCGCACGCCGTGAAAGGTTGTTGCCATCGCAAGGCTGATCTTGCGGTGCGTTACGGCGGGGAAGAGTTCGCCGTGCTGCTCCCTGATACTGACATCCATGGTGCCATGACCATTGCCGAGCAGATCCGCCGCAGCGTCATGGACAAGAACATCAGCCACGCCGGGTCGCCTACCGGTTTTGTAACGGTCAGTCTCGGCTGTTACTCGTTCATGCCGACGGGCCGCGACAGCATGGAAGTGTTTATCCAGCGGGCTGACGCTGCGCTCTATCAAGCCAAACATTCGGGGCGTAATCGTTCGGCGGTGCTGTCGATGGAGGGCGGTGTGGATGCGCTGATGCGTTCGGATCGGTGAAGGTGCTTTATTGGCTTGTTTCATGTATGCAACACATCTTCCAGCCGACTGTCTGCCTGTCAAATGTCGTGCATTTGATCGTCTAGAGTTGCGTTAGCCCTGCCGAAACCGTCAGGGCCCCCTTCGCATGGACGATCGCCAACATGTTGATAACCCAAGCATTGACAGCCGTTGCCTTGACCCTTGCAGCCTCCGCTATCTTCCCGCTGGTCAGTCACGCGCAATCGAAAATTACATCTGCAGAAGCTCACGCTATTGGCGTTGATGCCTACATTTATTTCTATCCGCTGTTGAGTATGGATATCACCCGAAAGCAGTTCACCAACATCGAGCCGGGCAAGGAATTCGGTAAGGGCCCGATGAACATGTTTGTGAACGTGCCGGAGTATCCACCGGCAAATTTCAAAGGGGTGGTGCGTTCGAATTTCGACACCTTGTATTCCATCGCCTGGCTCGACTTGACCAAAGAGCCGTTGGTCATCGCCGCGCCGAATACTGACGGGCGCTTTTACTTGTTGCCGATGCTCGACATGTGGACCGATGTATTCGCTTCACCGGGCTGGCGCACCACGGGAACCGACGCCGCGCAGTTTCTGGTGACGCCACCGGGCTGGACCGGCACGGTGCCTGCCGGTTTAAACCATTTGCCGGCAACCACGCCTTTTGTCTGGGTCATCGGCCGCACCAAAACCGACGGCGCAGCGGATTACGCGGCGGTGCACAAGATCCAGGCTGGCTACACCGTGACGCCGTTGTCGCGGTTGGGCAAGAGCGCTGAACCGGTCAGCATCAAGATCGATCCGGCTGTGGATATGAAGACCCCGCCGAAGATCCAGGTCGACACGATGTCGGCAGCCACCTACTTCGCCTATGCCGGTGAATTGCTGAAAATGCATCCCGCCCACAGCACTGATCAGCCGATGCTGGCACAAATGAAACGTATCGGCTTCGAGCCCGGTAAAGCGTTTAACCTGGATGCAATGGACCCGGACGTCAAAGCGGCGTTAGAGACGGTGCCTGAAGAGGCACAGGCGCTGATGAAATGGAAATTGGAAACCCTGGCACGAGTAGCTAACGGCTGGTCGATGAACACTGACACCATGGGCGTCTACGGCAACTACTACTTGAAACGGGCGATAGTTGCCCAACAGGGGCTCGGCGCCAATTTGCCCGAAGATGCGATTTATCCTCTGAACATCGGTGATGCCAACGGTAAGCCCCTCGATGGCGTGAACAAGTACGTGATGCATTTCGCCAAGGGTGAGGCGCCTCCGGTGAACGCATTCTGGTCGATCACTCTCTACGATTCTGAAGGCTTCCAGGTCGGCAATGGCCTCAATCGCTTTGCTGTAAGTAGCTGGATGCCTTTCAAAACCAATGAAGATGGCTCGCTGGATATCTACTTCCAGAACGAAAGCCCCGGCAAAGATCTTGAGGCCAATTGGCTACCGGCCCCCAAAGGCCCATTTAACCTGACCATGCGCCTGTACGGGCCAAAGGCCGAAGCGCTGAACGGCAAGTGGAACCCGCCCCCGGTCAAACAGATGTGAACTACGAGCAATGGAAAGCAGCCGATGAAGGACGGTCATCGGCTGCGTTTGTTTGTTCAGCTGCCTGTCCCGCCGCCGGCACCACCGGTTCCACCACCTGCAGAGCCGGTCCCTCCACCCGCGCCTGAGCCGCTACCACTACCACTTCCTGCACTGCCGCTCGAGGAGCCGGTAGCGCCGCCGTCACCGGCGTTGCCACCCGAGGGCGCTGAGGGGGTGTTATCAGGTGGCATGACCGGGCCGCTGGTGGCACCGGATTTGGTGTTGGTTGCATCGGGGCTGTCGGTAGATTCCGCAAAGGTGTGCACGGACATCGCGGACAACAATCCGGCCAGTAACAACGAAGTCATTTTGATGTTCAACATGGTTACGTCTCCACAAAAGTGAGTCGGTTCCTGATGTTGGTGTGGACGGCGGCAGGGTTGGTGCCGGTAGGGTGACGAGCGGCGCAGCCTGTGCCTTGTTGGCGCTGGAATGCCTACAAATGCCTTGCAAATCAGCGGGCCGACGCAACCACTGGCAAGTTCCTGCGGTCACAGCCAGGACAGCCAGGAAATGGAGCGTTGGTCATGAAAAAACTGCGGATCGCGACGTTCAACGTCAACGGTATGCGCGCACGGCTGCCAAACCTGCTTGCCTGGCTCGAACGCGAACGTCCAGACATCGCCTGTTTACAGGAACTCAAATCAGCTGACAGCGCATTCCCCGCAGCGGAGCTTGAAGCCATTGGTTATGGTGCGATCTGGCAAGGGCAAGCCTCGTGGAATGGGGTAGCGATTTTGGCGCGCGATGCGCAACCGCTGGAAAGCCGCCGGGGGTTGCCGGGTGACGACAGCGACAGTCACAGCCGCTACCTGGAAGCTGCCGTGCATGGAATTCTGGTGGGTTGCCTGTACCTGCCCAACGGCAATCCACAGCCGGGGCCGAAGTTCGATTACAAACTGGCGTGGTTCGAGCGCCTGATCCGCCACGCGCAGACGCTGCAAAGCAGTGAGCATCCGGTGGTGCTGGCCGGCGACTACAACGTGGTCCCGACCGATCTGGATATCTACAATCCGCGCTCGTGGCTCAAGGATGCGCTGCTGCAACCCGAGAGCCGAGCGTGTTTTCAGCGTCTGCTGGATCAGGGCTGGACCGACGCCATCCGGCATTTGTACCCGCAGGAACGGGTCTACACCTTCTGGGATTATTTTCGTCAGCATTGGCAGACGAATTCCGGTTTGCGCATTGATCATCTGCTCCTCAATCCGGCCCTGAGTCCTTACCTGGAGGAGGCTGGCGTCGATGCCTGGGTCCGAAATGAACCCCATGCCAGTGACCATGCGCCAACCTGGATTCAACTGGGTACGCGCAAGCGTCATTGATTTGTCCCGCCAGCCGATTGGTTAAATCAATTGTCGTGCGCAGTGGTTCATCCCTTATACCTGGCGGCCATTGGCGGAATGATCCGCCGCTTGCGTGCATAAGGACTGAACGATGAGCGAACCACGCCTGACCAATCGTGCGCTGTATTTGCAACGGCTGGGCTTCGATACACCCCCGGCGCCGACCCTGGAGACCTTGCGTCAGCTTCAATTGCGCCACACCGGGGCTTTCCCGTTTGAAAACCTGACGACCTTGTCCGGCGAGCCGGTGCTCATCGATCTTGGGTCGATCGAGCAAAAAGTCTTGCATCAGGGACGCGGCGGTTACTGTTACGAACTCAATTATCTGTACCTGACCTTGCTGCAGGAACTGGGTTTCGAAGTGCGTGGCATCAGTGGTCGCGTGGTCATGGGCCAGCCCGAAGGCGCATGGACGGCGCGCACCCATCGCTTGAGCCTGGTGACGCTGGATGGCGTGCGTTACATCACCGATGTCGGTTTCGGCGGCATGGTGCCCACCGCGCCGCTGCTGCTCGACAGTCCCGCCGAGCAACCCACGCCACACGAACCCTATCGCATCGAACAGCACGCTGACGGCTACACGCTTCGTGCCAAGGTCGGCGACGAGTGGCGGGCGATGTACATCTTCGATCTGCAGCGCCAGGAAGATATCGATTATTGCGTCGGCAATTGGTACGTCTCGACCCATCCGCAATCACCCTTCGTCCGTCAGCTGATGGTGGCGCGGACCGGGGAGGGTTGGCGCCGCACCCTCAATAACGGCAGCTTTGCGATCCATCGCATCGGCCACGAAAGCGAGCGTCGGCAGATGGCCGACTTGCAGGACCTGCTTGGCGTGCTGGAAGGCGAGTTTGGTATTCGGGTGCCAACCCAGGCGACGTTAATGCACACACTCGAACAGCTTATCAAGCTGCAATAGCGCCATTATCGTGTGCACAAGAAAGGGGCAGATTGCATCAATCTGCCCGTTTTTGTTTATTGGCCAGGGTCTAGGGCCGAGCGTCGGGCTCCATCACGCGATGAATTTCGTTGAGGGCCTCGAGCAGTTTTTTCTCCAGGCTTTTCAATTCCGTGGCCGTGATGCCCGGTTTTAAATGTCCAGTCGTATTCGTTTCAGCCGTTTTGCTCGAATCGGTGAGCAAAGCCCGTCGCAGGATGTTGTTGATTACGGTCTGGTAGCCGTAGCCCTCATCTTCTGCCAACGCGCGTGCGGCCTTGATGACCACGTCATCAAGCATGATGGTGATGCGGGTTTTGCCTTTGCCCGAGGCAACTGCCCCGCGCTTGGCATCGCTAAAATCGTATTCGTCTTTCATGGTTCAAGCCTCCAGATACTGGCGCCGCTCGTTTTTGCTGGCGAGGCGCGCAGAAATGATTCGAACGAAATTCGGATCACGATAGGTGTATGCAACGACCAATAAACGCCCTTTGCCATCCAGCCCAATGGTGATCCAGCGCTGTTCGTCATGGTGGTCGTCCTGCAATGTCAGAGCGCGCTCGTCATGGAAAACCGGTTCAGCCTCGGCGAGGCTGATGCCTTGGTGCTTGAGCTTGTTGGCTGCGTTCTTTGCCTTGTGGTACTGAATTTCGAATGACTTCATTATGCATACTTTATATGTATATGGAAGGAGGCGGTGTCGACCGATCGTCGCCATGCATTCAAAAGACTAGTGGGCGCAGGAGAATGGCTCGGCTGGATGTATTTCAAGGAATTAGGTGAGGCAGGAGCGCGGTGGCACACAGTCTGCATGACTGCTCGTTCATATTTTGACGGGCAAGTTGTATACAACTCTATAGACATTTGTCCTGAGTCTTGCATACAGTGTGCGCATAACAAAAACCAGGGAACCCCCTAACATGAAAACGCCCCATGTTTCACACCAACGGCCCGAAGACGAAAACCTCGGGATCGGCGCGAATATGGCTTACGGCCTGCAACATGTTCTGACCATGTACGGTGGCATCGTCGCGGTGCCTTTGATCATCGGCCAGGCTGCCGGGCTGTCGCCGGCGGACATCGGTTTGTTGATTGCTGCTTCATTGTTCGCGGGGGGGCTGGCCACGTTGCTGCAAACCCTGGGTCTGCCGTTTTTCGGTTGTCAGTTGCCGCTGGTACAGGGTGTTTCGTTCTCGGGTGTCGCGACCATGGTGGCGATTGTCAGCAGCGGCGGCGAGGGCGGGTTTCAATCGATTCTGGGCGCGGTGATAGCGGCGTCCCTGATTGGATTGCTGATAACGCCGGTGTTCTCACGAATCACCAAGTTTTTCCCGCCCCTGGTCACGGGCATTGTGATCACCACCATCGGCCTGACGTTGATGCCGGTGGCCGCACGCTGGGCCATGGGCGGTAACAGCCATTCCCCAGAGTTCGGCAGCATGGCCAACATCGGCCTGGCCGCAATGACGCTGGTGCTGGTGCTGTTGCTGAGCAAGATCGGCAGCGCGACCATCTCCCGTCTCTCGATCCTGCTGGCAATGGTTATCGGTACGGTGGTCGCGGTGTTCCTGGGCATGGCGGATTTCTCATCCGTCAGCGAGGGTCCGATGTTCGGCTTCCCGACCCCGTTCCATTTCGGCATGCCGACCTTCCACTTCGCGGCGATCCTGTCGATGTGCATCGTGGTGATGGTGACCTTGGTGGAAACCTCGGCGGATATCCTGGCTGTCGGTGAAATCATCGACACCAAGGTCGACTCCAAGCGTCTGGGCAATGGCCTGCGCGCTGACATGCTGTCGAGCATGATCGCGCCGATCTTCGGCTCTTTCACCCAAAGCGCCTTCGCCCAGAACGTCGGGCTGGTGGCGGTGACGGGAATCAAAAGTCGCTACGTGGTGGCCACAGGCGGTCTGTTCCTGGTGATCCTTGGCCTGTTGCCGTTCATGGGGCGAGTCATCGCCGCCGTGCCGACGTCTGTCCTGGGGGGCGCCGGTATTGTGCTGTTCGGCACCGTAGCGGCCAGCGGCATTCGTACGCTGTCCAAGGTCGACTACCGCAACAACGTCAATCTGATCATCGTCGCCACTTCCATCGGCTTCGGCATGATCCCGATCGCTGCACCGAACTTCTACGACCACTTCCCAAGCTGGTTCGCCACGATCTTCCATTCGGGCATCAGCTCCTCGGCGATCATGGCGATCGTGCTCAACCTGACCTTCAACCACCTTACTGCCGGTAACTCCGATCAGCAGTCGGTATTTGCAGCGGGTACTGAGCGGGTTCTGCGTTATCAGGATCTGGCGGCGCTGCGTGAGGGTGATTACTTCAGCGACGGCAAACTGCACGACTGCGATGGCAAGGAGATTCCGGTGGTCGAGGCGGACCACGGGCATGGCGAGCCACGGGCAACGCTTGCGAAAGCCAGTGAGCATGTCTGACGGTTGAGTGAATGAAAAAAGGCCGATCTGTTGAATGACAGATCGGCCTTTTTCATTGTCGGTTTCTATTGCCCGCTTTGCGTCCAGCGCCCCATCAACGTATTCGACGGCAGTTGTTCATCCAAGAGCTTTCTCGCCGTTTCCACTCCGGCCACCGGCAGCCCTTCAGGGTTCAACAAGCCGATTTGCACCAGCACGCTGGCTTGGTCCCAGTAGATATGCTCGTGGTAGAGCTTGTCCCCTCGAAACTTGATCACCCCCAACATCGGAATCTCGACGTACTTTCCGGTCGGAGCCACGTTGGGCAGCATCCAGTCGATTTCGCTGCTGTGGGTGAAGCACATGATGAACTCATCGACGATCTGCAATGCGCCAATGGTGCGCGAGATAGGGATGAGCTTCATGTCCGCTGGATTGCCGTGGACAAAATGGTGTTGGTAGAAACGGCTGAGTTCCTTGGCGCCGACGCCGCCGGTCATGGTGGGAATATGGTTGACGTAGGGCTCGGCGACCATGGTCGCCATGGTGGCAGGTACGTCGCGGGTCTCGAACTCGTGGCGGATGTGTTCGTCCCACAGGGCCGACAGATTGAAGTGTGGGCCGATCTCGCGCTTGAGAGCGGCGATGCTGCGTTCATGGGCCATCAGCGAGGACGGCTTGTCGTAGTGTGAGCTGCCGGCCCGGGCGAAAGCGTGGTCGGCGCCTGGGTACACGTAGACTTCGGCTTTGGCATTGGCCGCCAGGTGCTGGCTGATTTGGGCGCGGGCACTGGCGTCGCAATAGCCATCGTTTTCGGCAAAATGCAGGACCAGCCGGCCCTTGAGGTTTTCCGATTCGTGCAGCAGGTGCTCGATACCCATGCCGTAGTAGCCGACAGCGCAGGCCACGTCGGTACGCGTGGCAGTCAGCCAGGCCAGTTTACCCCCCATGCAGAAGCCGACATAACCCAGGCCCGTGTCTTCGACTTCAGGCAGTGCGCGCAGGGTGTTGAAACTGGCGTCGATGTCATTGACGGCCTTGTCCACGTCCAGGCGCTGGAACAGGTCGATGGCCTCGGCGAAGTCCGCTTCGGTGTAGCCCAGGTCAACGCCCGGTTGCAGGCGCCAAAACAGGTCTGGCACCAACGCCACATAGCCTTCCTCGGCATAGAAATCGGCCACTGCGCGCATGTTGGCGTTGATCCCGAAAATCTCCTGGCCGATTACCACGCCGGGGCCTTTGCCGCTGGCCGGCAAGGCCAGGTAACCGCTGAACGTGGCGCAGCTGTCCGTTGCCCGGATCTCAATCATCTTGCCCATGTCATCTACCTCATTCGGTTATCAGGAGTTATTGGCTGTCACGGTGTTGTTGGAACCACGCGCGCGGCGACACGCCACGGTCTGGTCCGAGAATCGAAAAGCCGCCGTCCACCGGCACATCGACACCGGTCATCCAACCGGCACCGGTGCTGCATAGAAAGGCCACGACGCTAGCTATCTCATGGCCGCGACCGATGCGGCCGAGCGGGTGAAAAGGTGCCCCGACCCGATCGGCCAGCTGCGGGTCGTTGTCGCTCAGTTCGGCGACGCTGGGCGACCAGGTCCATGCAGGTGACACACTCAGCACCCGGATTTGTTCCGGAGCCAGGGTCATTGCCAGGTTTTTTGTCAGTTGCAGGATGCCGGCTTTGGAGGCGGGGTAGAGCGCGCGCCCGGCCGCGCCGAACTTGCCACCGGTGCTGCCGATGTTGATCACCACGCCACCGCTGGGCAGATGCACGGCGGCCTTCTGGGTAAAGATCGCCGCCGACACCAGATTGACGTTCAGGGTTTTCAGCCACTGTGCGCGGTTCGAGGCCAGGCCTTGATCGGCGTACAGGCAAGCGTTATTGACCAGTATGTCGAGCCGGCCGAAACGGGCCAGCGTGGCCGCGATGCACGCGTCGATGTCCTCGTCGCGCTCCACGTCACAAGCCGAAAATCCGCAATCGAGTTCCTGCGCCAGTGCCTGGCCACTGTCGGCGTTGCGCCCCACCAGCATCACCCGTGCACCCTCGGTCGACAGCTGCCGAGCAATGTCCAGGCCCAGGCCCTGGGTGCTGCCGGTCACAATCGCCACTTTGCCTTCGAGCATCATGACAAGTCCTCCAGAGCTTCATTGACCTGACGGATTCGGGCGATCAGCGCCATGCTCGCCAGCGATGCCGCGTGTGCGCCGCTGTCTGCGCTGGCGCAGGCATCCGCTGCGACCGTCACCTCGAAACCGCAATCCACCGCATGGCGCACCGTACTTTCCACCACCGAGTGGGTCGCCACGCCGGCTATCAAAAGGTGCGAGGGATTGAATTGGCGCACCACGGTTTCAAGCGGCGAGCCATAAAACGCATTGATCCGCTGATGGGTGACAACGAACTCACGGCGGCTGTTGAGGGGGGCCAGAGCGCCGAGGAATTCCGCGCCCCAACTGCCTTCCCGGACGGCGCCAAGGGTGGCGACCGTGCGCAATATCGGCGCGTTCTGGATCAGGTCGGCGTAGTCCGGTCGGAACGCCACACGCACGTGAACGATTGGCCAGCCCTTGGCGCGTGCGCCGGCGAGCAGTCGGCCGGCAGCGTCGAGCAGCTCAGCACGCACGCCGTCATCGGCGCCCAGCCCGACCTGAATCTTGCCTTCGGGATGCAATACGTCGTTCTGATAATGCAGGGCGATCAGCATCGGCGCGTTCATCACACGAATACCTCAAGATTGGCGAACACATCGTTGCAGTTGATAAGGTCCACGCGCTTGAGCTGGATCTGCCAGCCGCCGCTTTCCCGGGCGGCCAATTTATAGGTGTAGCGACCGGCGAGCTGGCGTTGCTCCAGACGCCATTCGCTGTACTGGAAGCTGGCGCTGACCACCAGCAGGCCCTGGGCATCTAGACCTTCAACCATCACGTTGCCGACCAGGTGCGCGGTTTGCGTCTGCGGTTGCTGCGACCAATTGCGGGCGTTTTCCACGCGGCGGATCCGCACCTCGCGCAGCATGCGGTTTTCCCAGAACAGCGAGATATGGTCGAACGGGTTGGCTTGCTCGTGCTTGTGCGGCACCCAGTACATACCGGTGTCGGTGAACAGCTTGTCCCACTCCCAGAAACGCCGCTCATCGAGCAGGCGCGCCTCTTGGTAAAGAAACTGCTCGAGCTGACGCAGGGTTTCGACGGGAACCTGGGCGGGAGTCAACTGGCGGGTGTCGACGTCGATTCGGCGGTCAAGCAGCATGGGTGCTCTCCTTGGCGATCAGGGTGGCGGTCATGAACTGTTTCCAGGCGGCGAACTGGTTGCGCATCGGCAGTTCGCTGGTGCCGTTGGTGGACACTGCTCCATCTTCCAGCGGCTTATCGGTGCCCGCGTAGCGGTGCATGCTGATCCACTCGCCACCGCGGGTCATGTTGCCTTCCTGACAGCGGGCATAGACTTCGACGTCGTCGGGCATCACGTTGGAGGAGGGCGAGTTGATGACGTTGGCGTAGGTCAGCGCGCGGTCGAACACGGCATCCGGAGCACCCTTGCAGCGGAAGGTCTGGATCTCGACCATGGTCTGGTCCACGGCGATGGGGCGGATGACCCGGAATTGCATGAACACCGTGTGCGGCGATCCGCTGCCGTAAATCACCGTGTTGTGGCGGTTCATGCCCAGAATTTCCTTGGCGCGCTGCTCGCCGTAGGCTTGGCTCAGGCATTCGAAGTGAGCGCGGGAGACCTCGTCGCGCTCGGCGGCGGCCGGGTCGAAGATCGCTTCCATGTAACCGTGGCCGTTGTGGTAGGCGCGCAGTTCGAGTTTTTCCCAGAAGTCGTAGGGTTCGCCGTTGCCGTCCATGATCAGCAACTCGAAGGGCATTTCACCGATGGCTTCGGCTTCGCCACGCGCCGCGTCTACCGACGATTCGTGGGTCACGCGGGCATGCATGGTGTCGTGCAGGTTCTCGTAGAACACCTTCCAGTTGGAACGCTGCTGAACACGGAAGATGCCGCCTGCGACCTCGACTTCACCGATCGGTGAGCGGTCACAGAGGTTGTCGATGGAGGTGATGACGCCGCCCAGGAAAGATTTCAAGTCCGGTCCGAACGCTGCCTGGCTGGCGAACACGAAGCCGCGATAGGTCTCGACGCGGGCAACGCTGACCATGGAAAAATCCGGGTGCTTGGGGTCGTAGCAAGTGCCTTCGAATCCACTTTTGAGCGGTGCCGACAAATGTTGGCCGTCGAGTTTGAAGGTCCAGGCGTGGTACGGGCAGCGGAAGAATTTGCCGACACTGCCGTCACCGTCGGCGACCAGTTTGGCGCCCTTGTGCGGGCAGCGGTTGTACAGCACGCTGACTTGCTGGTTGGCGCCGCGCACCATGATCACGTCCTGATCGCCGATGCGCGTGGTGTGGTAATCGCCGGGGTTTTTCACCTGGCTTTCATGGCCAACGTAGATCCAGGCGTTGCCGTAGATGCGCTCCATTTCCAGCTTGAACAGGGTCGGATCGGTGTAGACGCTCTTGTGTACGCTGTCCTCGCGAATCAAGGCAGCAATTTGCTCGTTGGTCGGTATCACGGGATGTCCTCGGCTTGTCACAGATCGAGCACCAGCAGCGCGCTGCTGGCACGGGAGACACAGGTGCAGAAACTGCCGGTGGCGCGTTCGCGCTCCGACAGGCAGATGTCACGGTGGTCTGGCTGACCGTCGATGACCTGGGCGACGCACACCCCGCAGTCACCTCGTCGGCAATCGAACATCGGGTCCAGGCCGGCCTGGAGCATGGCGTCCAGCACGCTTTGCCCGGCGGCCACCTGCAGGTTCACGCCGCTTTCGCGCAGGTGCACTTCAAAGCCTTGATCGCCGGCCATTTCCAAAGCGCCGCTGAACAGTTCGTAGTGCAGGTGATCTTCTGCCCAGTCCTGTTCGCGAGCGCAGGACAGCACGCTGTTGAGCAGGGCGGTCGGGCCGCAGATATAGAGGTGCAGGCCGGGTCTTGGCGCGGCAAGGATCGCGGCGGCAGGCAAGCGCTTTTGCGGGTCGCCGCCGCTGATCCAGCAATGGTGGTCGAGGCAGGCGCGAGCTTCTGGCAGATAGGCCATCTGCGTTTCGTCGCGACCGGCGTAATGCAGGGTGAAGGACTTGCCCGCTGCTTGCAGTGACCGGGCCATGCTGAGCATCGGCGTGATACCGATGCCCCCGGCGATCAGCAGGGCATGCTCGGTGGTTTCACACAATGGGAAGTGGTTGCGTGGCGCCTCGGCCAGCAGTTCATCGCCGACCTTGAGCGAGTGCACCCAACGCGATCCACCTGTGCTCGACTCTTCGAGCTGAACGGCGATTTCGTAGTGTGCACCATCGGGCAGGTTGACCAGCGAATAGGCTCGGCGTTGAGCGCGACTGCCAGGGACATGCAACTCAAGGTGCGCCCCGGCGGTGAAGCCGGGCAAAGGCTGGGCGTTGCTGGACACCAGCAGCACGCGGCGGATTCTTGGGGTCAGAGGCTCGATCTGTTGGACCCTGAGCGAGAGGCTGGACATACGCAATTCCTGTCTGAATTCGTAGCCACTGTATGAAGCCTCAGAGGGTCAAAAAAGCCGCAAACGGCAAACCGGTATCCACTTCTGGCGAGAGTGATTGTTGCAGGAGCGAGGCCCGCTCCTACCGGTTCAGGAACTCAAGTAAAACCCGCAAGTGTTCACCCTCAGCCTTCGCCAGATCGTCCAGCACTGCAAAGTGATGACACCCTGCAAGCTCGACCAGGCTCACGGCCTGCCCGGCCTCGCGACAGGCACTGGCGTACTCGCGGGAATGGCGTATCAACTCCGGCAACTCATCTGCGCCCACGGTCAGCAGCAGCGGTGCGCCATCGCCGATCAGCCTTTGCGGGCTATAGCGCTGGATGTCTTCGTCGCTCAGTTGCAGCTTGTCGTTCAGCCAGCAACAGCTGATGGGTTCCAGCTCCATCAGGCCGCTGATCGGCATGGCCAGGGTCACCAGCGGATGCCGGCGATGCAACGCAGTCAGGTGGCCACCCGCCGAGTGCCCGCACAGCACCACTTGCTGGCCGATGTTGAAGAGTTCGCAATGCGCCAACAGGTAGTCCAGAGCCTTGCCGATCTGGCCGACGATGGTGCCCATGCTTGCCTCGGGCGCAAGGGTGTACTCCAGCAACCCGACATTGCAGCCGGCCTCGATCAGGCCTTCGGCGATAAAGGCGTAGTCTTCCTTGTCCGAGGCCTGCCAGTAACCGCCGTGGATGAACAGCAGTGTCGGCGCCCCGGCATTCGCCTGGGCGTACCAGTCGAATCGCTCGCGTATGGCATCGCCATACGCCAGGTCACGCTGCCAGGCATGGCGCTTGTAGGTCTGGGCACTGCGTTGACGAAAACCCTGCATGATCTGAGGAAAATTACCCACGGCGGCGACGTTGTTGTAAGCCTGATCGAGGTTCATGTCCGCTCACACTCCCAGGTAGCGTTGTGACAGTTCGGGTTGCGCCGCCAGTTCCAGCGGTGTGCCGTCCCAGACCTGGCGCCCCTTCTCGATGATGTGATGACGGTCGACCACCCGCGCCATTTCCTTGAGGTTTTTGTCGATTACCAGAATCGTCTCGCCCTCGGCCTTGAGGGTGGCCAGGCAACTCCAGATCTGCTCGCGAATGATCGGTGCCAGGCCTTCAGTGGCTTCGTCGAGAATCAGCAGGTTGGGGTTGGTCAACAACGCGCGGCCGACTACCAGCATCTGCTGCTCGCCGCCTGACAGGGTGCGTGACAGTTGGTCCTGGCGTTCCAGCAAGCGCGGAAACAGTCCATAGACCCGCGCCAGATCCCACTTGCCCCGCGTAGCGGTGGCAAGCAGATTTTCCCGCACGCTCAAGGTTCCGAACGCGCGGCGACCCTCCGGCACCAGGCCCAGGCCGGCCTTGGCGATTCGATAGGGCGCAGCTCCACGCATTTCCGTGCCGTTGATGCGGATGCTTCCGGCACTGGGCTTGAGCAATCCCATGATCGACTTGACCGTGGTGGTCTTGCCCATGCCGTTGCGGCCGATCAGCGACACCACCTGGCCCTGCTCGATGCTCAGGTGCATGTCGAACAACACCTGGCTCAAGCCGTAGCCCGCTTTCAAACCTTGAACCTCAAGCATGTTCTTCTCCCAGGTAAGCGGCCCGTACTTGCGGGTCATTGCGCACTTGTTCGACGCTGCCGGTCAGCACCGTCTGGCCATACACCAGCACCGTGATGCGGTCGGCGAGGGCGAATACCGCGTCCATGTCGTGTTCGACCAGCAGGATCGCGTACCGGCCCTTGAGGCTGTGCAGCAGCTCGGTCATGCGCGCAGATTCGTCGGCCCCCATCCCGGCCATCGGTTCATCAAGCAATAGCACCGAAGCTTCCTGGGCCAGTGCGAGTGCGATCTCCAGTTGCCGCCGTTCGCCGTGGGACAGTTCGTGGACCGGGTCTTGCGCGCGAAGACCCAGGCCCACCTGTTGCAAGTAGCCCTGCGCCGGTTCCAGCAGGCGGGTGTCGCGGCTCAGCGGACGCCACATGCCGAACGCCTTGCCGTCGCGGGCAGCGATGGCCAGGGCGACGTTTTCCAGCAGGGTGAACTCGGTATACAGCTGGCTGACCTGGAAGGCCCGCGCCAATCCCAGGCGCGGCCGCTGCCAGGCCGGCACGCGGGTAATGTCCTGGCCATTGAGGTGAATCTGGCCCTGGTCGGGAAAAATCTCCCCGGCGATCTGCGCGATCAGCGTGGATTTACCGGCGCCGTTGGGGCCAATGATGGCGTGCAACTCGCCCTTGGCCAGTTCAAGGCTGGCGCCATTAGTGGCCTTCACCGCGCCGAAGGCCTTGTGCAGATCATGAATCGATAGTTGTGCGCTCATGGGCGTGCCTCCACAGCGGCGTTCGGTTTGATGGCAACTCTCTTCGGTTTGCGCTGCAACAGACTCAGCAGCAATCCGTAGACGCCTTTCTTGCCGAACAGCACCACCAGCAAAAGCAGAGGCCCGAAGATCAGCATCCAGTGCTCGGTCCACTGGCTCAGCACCTGTTCAAGGCCCAGGTAAGTGGCCGCGCCCAGCAGTGGGCCGAGCAGGGTGCCGACGCCACCGAGGATCACCATTGCCATCAGCTCGCCGGACTTGTGCCAGGCGCCCATGTCGGGGCTCACGAATAACGCGTAGTTAGCCCACAAAATCCCCGCCAGGCCACCGCCGGTGCCGGCGATCACAAACGCCGTCAGGCGATAGCGCAAGGGTTTGAGGCCCAGGCTGACGCTGCGCCGCTCGCTTTGCTTGAGCCCGCGCAACACAAAACCGAAACGCGAATTGACCAGTCGCCGGCACAGCAGCAACCAGCCGGCCAGCAAGGCCACGCACAGGTAGTAGAAGTGGTTGGCGTCACCCAGATCCAGCGCGCCGAAGGTATTGCGCTCGTTAAGCAGAATGCCGTCGTCGCCGCCGTACAACGACAGCGAACCGAGCACGAAGTAGAGCATCTGGCCGAACGCCAGTGTGATCATGATGAACTGCACGCCACTGGTGCGCAGCGACAGATAACCCACCAGCAGCGAGAGCAGTGCGCAGACCAGCAAGGCCAGGGGCCACACCACCAGCGCACTGTTGCTGCCTTCCCAGCCCCACAACGGCATGCCTTGCGAAGTATGAAAAGCAACGATGCCAACAATGTAACCGCCCAGGCCGAAGAACGCGGCATGGCCGAAGCTGACCATGGCGCCGTAGCCGATCAGCAGGTCCAGGCTGATGGCCGCCATGCCGTAGATGGCAAGGCGGGTGAAGAAGCTGACCAGGTAAGGTTCGTGCAACCAGTGAGCCAGCAGCGGCATGCAGGCGAATGTCGCCAGGCACGCGAGGTCGATGATGAGGCGTGGTGACATAGCGTTCTCCTCAGGCGCGGGCCGGCAGCAGGCCGCGTGGGCGCACCAGCAGCACCAGGGCCATGACGATGTAGGCGCTGGCGGAAATCAGCCCGGCGCTCAGGGTGCCGCTGGTTTCGCTGGGTAACAGCTGGTCCAGCAGCGGCGGAATGTAGGCACGGCCGAGGCTGTCGACCATGCCGATCAGTAACGCCCCCACCAACGCACCGCGCACCGAGCCGACACCGCCGACGACGATGACCACGAAGGTGGTGATCAGGATCTTTTCACCCATGCCGATTTCCACCGACAGCAGCGGTGCGGCCATGAAACCGGCCAGGCCGCACAGTACGCAGCCGAATACGAACACCAGGGTGTACAGCCGGGCGATGTTGACGCCCAGCGCGCCGACCATTTCGTGGTCGTCGGCACCGGCGCGAATCAGCATGCCCAGGCGCGTGTGGTTGATCAGCAGCCACATGCCGACAGCCACTACCAGCCCTGCGGCGATGAACAGCAGCCGGCTGACCGGGTACATCAGCCCCGGCAGCACTTCGACAAAACTTGAATACCACTCGGGTGTGGGCATCGCCGGTGGGCTGCGGCCGAAGATCAGGGTCAGCAGTTCGTTGCTGAAAAACACCACGGCCAATGTCGCCAGTACCTGATCCAGGTGATCGCGATTGTAGAGGCGGCGCATGATCGAAGTTTCGATCAGCGCGCCGTAACAGGCCGAGCCGATCAGCGCGGCCAGGCCACCCAGCCAGAACGAGCCGGTGGCCATGGCGGTGTAGGCAGCACAGAACGCGCCGACCATATAGAAAGCACCGTGGGCCAGATTGATCACGCCCATGATGCCGAAAATCAGGGTCAGGCCTGAGGCCAGCAAAAACAGCAAGGCGCTGTATTGCAGGCCGTTGAGAATCTGTTCGAGCAATAACATGACTGCGTTCCTCACGAAAACGCCCCGCAGCTGTGCTGCAGGGCGAGGACAGGGCTCAGGTGCCGGTCAGATCGAGCATTGAGCGGCGTAGCTGTCGACGTGGCGGGTCGCCAGGGTCCTGATCGGCACTTCCACCAGCTTGCCGTCGGCACCGGCCTGCACTTGCAGCAGGTACCAGTCGATCACCGGGTGCTGGTTCTGGGCGAAGCTGAAGTCACCGCGAATGGAATCGAACTGGACGTTCTTCATCGCCGCGCGGAAAGCCGGCTGGTCTTTCAGATTGCCCTGGGAAGTTTTCAGGGCGGCGCCGATCAGCCGTGCCGTGTCGTAGGTCTGGGCGGCATACACCGTCGGGGCGCGCTTGTATTTCTCGGTGAAGGCCTTGACGAAAGCCTGGTTGGCCGGGTTGTCCGATTGCGGGTTCCAGAGGGTGACGACGTTGGTGCCCTTGGCCACATCGCCAACGGCGGCGAGCATGCGTTCATCCATGGAGAACACTGGCACCACCATCGGGATTTGCGCCGACAGGCCCGAGCCGCCGTATTGCTTGGCGAAGTTGATGCCGCCACCACCCGGATGAAACTGGAAGATCGCATCCGGTGTCAGTGCACGCACGCGCGCCAGTTCCACCGAAAAATCCAGCTGGTTGAGCTTGGTGTAGATCTCGGTCACTTCGCCCTTGAAGGTGCGCTTGAAGCCGGCCAAAGCGTCCCGACCGCCCTGATAGTTGGGCGCCAGAATCACCATCTTCTTGTAGCCCAGCTCGTTGGCAGCGACACCGGCCATTTCGTGCGGGGTGTCGTTCTGGTAGGAGCCGACGAAGTAGTTGGCCATGCATTTTTCACCGGCCAGGGTCGAGGGCGCAGTGTTGTTGCTGACGTAGAAGGCGTCCTTGGTGGCGGTGTTGATCACGGCCGCCAGCACGTTGGAAAAAATCACCCCGGTATACAGCGAAATGCCGTCCAGGCTCATGCGGTCGGCGATCTGCTTGGCCTTGGCCGGTTGCAGGCCGTCATCTTCCACGATGAGTTGCACCGGCACGCCGCCGAGCTTGCCGCCTTCCTGATCGATCGCCAGCTGGAAGCCGTCTCGCGAGTCTTCGCCCAGGTAGCCGGCGGGGGTGGAGAGGGTGGTGATGAAGCCGATTCGGACAGGCTCCACGGCCTGGGCAGCCGTCGCTGCGCAGAGGGAGGTTGCCAGACATGCACGCAATACCAGGTTTTTCATGAGGCGGCCTATGAAGTAGGTCGTGCCAACGCACGGTAGATGTCGATGAGGGCAGTGATTCGGTGTTCGGTCGGGCCGATTGATTGTTGTTATGGGGTGCTGCGTCAGCTGTTGCTCTCGGTGAACTTCTCCAGGTAAAGACGGCTGTGGTCCAGGCCGTGGTGCTGGCGCCAGTCCTTGATCGACTCGACCATCGGCGGCGGGCCGCACAGGTACAGGTCAAATGGCTGGTCACGCAGTTCGGCCAATTCGAGGTGTTCGGCGATGTAACCGGTCTTGCCCGGCCAGTCGGGGGCGGGGTTGCTGACCACCGGCGTAAAACGGAATCCCGGGATTCGTGCGGCATAGGCTTCGATGCGCGAAACCTCGCACAGGTCCGCGGCCTCGCGTACGCCGTAGTACAGGTGCACCGGGTGGCCGCAGCCTTGCTGCGCGGCGATCTGATCGAGCATCCCGAGGAATGCCGACAACCCGGTGCCGCCGGCTACCATCACCAGTGGCCGGTCGACATGGCGCAAGTAGAAGGCACCCAGCGGCGCCTCCATGTGAATCACGTCGCCGACCTGGCAGCGATCGCGCACGTAGTCGGTCATCACGCCGCTGGGCAGCAGTCGGATGAGGAACTGCAAGTTGCTGCTGCCCGGCGCGCAGGCAAAGGAATACGAGCGCCGATGTTCGGTACCCGGTACTTTCAGGCGAGCGTACTGTCCCGGCAGATAGTCCAGCGCCGCGCCCGCTGCGCCGACTTCCACATGCACGATGGCGGTGGTCGGGGAGACTTGCCGCACCTCGCTCACAGTGCCATGCAGGCTGCTCGGGCCGTTGCTGCCGCAGAGGCTGGAATCGAAATCGAAATAGAAAGCCGCGTCCGACTGCACGCGCGTCTGGCAGGTCAGCATTTTGCGCTCTGCCAGGTCGCTGGCGGACAAGGCCTCTTCGTCCACATAGTCCTGGGTGTACTGCCCGGATTCACAGCGGCCCTGGCAGGTCGCGCAAACCCCTTCGCGGCAGTCCAACGGAATCTTGATTCCACTGCGCAGGGCCGCGTCGAGCAGGATTTCATTGTTCTGCACGTTGCAGAAGAGTGTTTTGCCGTCGGCGAAACTGAAGGCGACCTTGTACGTCATGAGCGTTAATCCGCAGGGTTCAGAGATGGTAGAAATCGAGCACGGAGTTGATCGTGTCGTTGAGCAGAACCACATGTTTGCGGGCGATTTTCCAGCTCTCGCCGTCGGGGCGCAGACGATACGTGGCGTGGCCGAAGAACTGTTCGGCGGTCTGCATGCGGTAGTAGAGGGTGTTCCAGTTGACGCGCACTTCCAGCTCATCGTCCTGCAGCGACGCGATGCGCACATTGCTGATCAGGTGCAGGGTGCGCGGCATCGGGATGGTCGACGCCGCTTTGCCGGTGCGAATACGGAACACCCGGTCTTCCAGGCCGCCCCGGTTGGGGTAATAGATCAGCGACATGCCTTTTTTCGGGTCGGTGGTGTAGACGTGTTCCGAATCCCATTGCGGCAGATGGAATTCGCTGTCGTCGCTGAACATGGCCAGGTAGGTGTCCCAGTCCTGGGCATCGCAGGCTTCGGCTTTACGGTAAAGAAATTGCTCGACGCGGTATTGCAGTTGCGAATTCATCTTCACACCTCACGCAGTTTCAACGGTTGTTGTTCGGCAGCCTTGCGCGCCAGGCCCTCAAGCAAAAAGCGCTGCCAGTTGGCGTGCTGGTTGACGTACAGGCCTTCATGGGTGAATTCGGTGCCGGTCAGTGCCGGTGCGATGCCAATGGTCTCGCTGTTGCGAGTCGGGCCTTCGACCCACTTGCCCTGGCCGCGGGAAATATCGCTCCAGCGCTCCAGGCGCGCCTGGAAACCACGCTGGGCTTCACGGAACTCCACCAGGTCGTCGGGGGTGCCCATGCCGGACACGTTGAAGAAGTCTTCGAACTGACGAATGCGGTTTTCCCGATCCGCATCCGACTCGCCGACGACGCCCAGGCAGAAGCTGTTGATTTCTGTCTTGTTCCAGGCCAGCGGGCGGATGATCCGCAGCTGCGAGCTGATCTGGTCGAGGAAGAACATGCTCGGGTAGACGTTGAGGTTGCGCAGGCGGTGCATCATCCACTCGGCCTTGCCCTGGCCGTGTTCCTGGATCAGGCGCGGCATGATGCTGGCGTAACCCGGGCGCACGGCCGGGTTGGGCATGTCGCTGAACAGCACGCTGTGGCCATTGTGGAAGGCGAACCAGCCGTCATCGGTTTCCTTGTCGCCTGCGCCCAACTTGCTGTAGTCCAGGGTGTCGCTCGCGGTCAGGCCTTTCTCGGCATTGACCTGTTGGCGGTGCTGAACGGTGGCTACGTAGTTGTAGTGAACGGTGCTGACGTGATAGCCGTCCAGGCCGTTCTCGTTCTGCAGTTTCCAGTTACCGTCGTAGGTGTAGGCCGACTTGCCCGGCAGGACTTCGAGCTGACCGGTCGGCGACTGCGCCACCATCATGTCGAAGAACACCTTGGCGTCACCGAGGAAGTCTTCCAGGGTATCGGTGCCCTCTACGTTGAGGCTGACGAACACAAAGCCGTTGTAGCTTTCGATACGGGCTTTTTTCAGGCCGCGGGTGGCCTTGTCGAAACCTTCGGGATACTCGCCCGGCGCCTTGACCTTCACCAGGCGCCCGTCGCTTTTGTAGCACCAGGCATGGAAGGGGCAGGTGAAGGTTGACTGGTTTCCCTTGCCGACGCGGGTGAGGGTGGTGCCGCGGTGCTGGCAGGCGTTGATCAGGGCGTTGAGGCGACCTTCACCGTCACGGGTGATGATCAGTGGCTGACGCCCGGCCCGCATCGTCATGAAGTCATGGTTATTGGCGATCTCGCTTTCGTGACAGGCATAGATCCAGTTCTTCTCGAAAATCAGTTCCATTTCCAGATCGAACAATTCCGGATCGGTAAACATATCGCGGGCAATGCGATAAACACCGTCTTGCGGGCGGAAGTCCAGGCAACTTTCGATATAACTTTTCCACTGTTCGACACTTCGTGCAGTTGTCATTTCCCAGTCCTCGGCCAATGGGCTAATTCGTGCCTTCATTTAATGACGGGGTGGCCGGCAGGGTCTATCCGCTTATTAGTGGAAACCCATCCGGAAAATAAGCCCTGATACGCAGCTGTTGACGATAAATCCCCGTAAACACGGGCTTTCATCGCGATCGCTGGCTGAGCAAACGGCTATTTGTCGTTCAGTAACGGGATAGCCGCTGATGAACTTGTTACGGCTTAATTTCAATCGAAGCACCACCAGAGTGTCTCGCTTCAGGTCACTAAAACTGCCATTGCTCATGGCCCTGGGTTCTGTACCCGAAGTGCCTTCTATTCATGTGTTGCTATATAAGCGGCAGGGGGAAGAAATAATATGTTGCATAAAGCGTGGTTAGTTCGGGGGGTTCAAACAGTTGGCTTGTTGACGCCATTGTTGGCACAGGCAGATGTAGTCAGTGACAGCAAGCTGACGTTGGGTACCCGCAACTTTTACCTTGATCGGGATTACAAGGAGAACAACCCGCCCCATTCGCGAGTGGGCAGTTGGACCCAGGGTTTCGACCTGCGTTTTGCCTCCGGCTATACCGATGGCCCGCTGCAATTCGGCCTCGATGCAGAGGCGCAGTATGCCTTTCGACTGGACGGCGGTGGCGGGCGTGGCGATGACACCATCATCCCGTACAGCCAGAGTCGTCAGGAGCAGGCTGATGAATATGGCCGTGGCGGTGTGACGCTGAAAATGCGCTATTCAAAAACCGAACTGAAAGTCGGTGAGTTGCGGCCGTTTCTGCCAGTGGTGATCATTGACGACTCGCGCCAGTTGGTCACGACCTATCGCGGCGCCTTGCTCGAGTCCAAGGAAGTCGATCGTCTGACATTGACCGCCGGACGCCTGACGGAAATCGGCGCGCGTAACTCCTCCAATTACGAAAAACTGTACCTGCAGACCGGCTCCGGCGTGCGCCACGGCAGCGACGGTCTGAACCTCGCCGGCGCCAGTTATGCCTTGACGCCCTCAGTGACCGGCACCTACTTCTACGCGCAACTGGAAGACATCTATCAACAGCACTATCTGGGTATCACTCACCTGGCGGATCTGGGTGACGGTTATGGGCTGAAGACCGACCTGCGTTACTTCAATAACAACGAAGATGGCGAGGCCCTGTACGGAAACATTGATAACAGCTCCTACGGTGCCATGACCTCGCTCAAAAAGGGCGGCCATCGATTCGGCGTGGGCTACCAGCGGATGCTCGGCGACAGCAACTTTCCGACTTTGGGTGGTTATGTACCCCAGCCGTTTCTGGTGAACTGGTCGCGGGTAGGGTTCATCAAGCCCAACGAAAAATCCTGGCAGCTGCGTTATGACTTCGATTTCGCCGCCCTCGGCGTACCGGGCCTGAACTTCATGACCCGTTACTTCAAGGGTACTTCGGTGGACCGTGGCGACAACCTCAGCCAGGCAGCGGAGCAGGAGCGTAACCTGGTGCTGTCTTATGTGGTGCAAAGCGGTCCGCTCAAGGGCGTGGGTGTGGAAGCCGGCAATGTTGTCGCCAAATTCAGCCACGGCAATGACTGGGTGGAGAACCGTCTGATCACTACTTACACCTGGAAATTTTGGTAACGTCCTGCCCTCAAATCGAACGCGGTTGTGCGCTGAAGTGACGCCTTGGGTAGCGCATTACCCTTGGCGTCGACCTTTATCGGCACTGTTGCCGTGTGCATCAACGACGCGCAACGCGTTCAATATCCAGATTGTTTCCGATTACTAGCCAAAAAATGCGGATATCGCTTGTTCGCGCCGGCTGGGCACAGCCCTTGCAAATCCAATGAGAATACGCGCCGAAGAGCGTGTCGATGTCCATTGCCGTGGGTGTACTGAAATGACTGAACCAAATGTTGCCCAGTTTCGAGATATCCGCATAGATCGCTACGACCTGGCCGGTGCCCGCGCATGGATGGCCGGCATTTGCGGGCCACATGAGTTGCAGACCAGCCAGCCGAACCGGATTCAATTTCACCACAAGGCCAATGTGTTCAAATCCATGTCCACGACCTTGGGCCGGATGGAATACGGCACCGACGTGACCATCGGCGTCGAAGATGCCGAACACCTCAATTGCTACAGCCTCAGCCTGCCGATTCGTGGCGAGCAAGAGTTGCTCAAGGACGGTCGCCGGTTGTACTCCAATCAGGACCAGGGCCTGATCGTCACCCCCCACGAAACCCAGTCACTGACCATGGCCGGTGACTGCCACAAGATCTCCGTGGTGATTACCCGCATGGCCATGCGACAGACCCTGGAAGGCATGCTGCAGCGCCCGTTGGAAATGCCGCTGAAGTTCGAGCCGGTGATGGACGCGGTCAACGGCGCCTCTGCCTCCTGGTGGCGGCTGGCCCGTTATTACATCGATGAACTTGAGCGCGGCCAGGATCTGTTCAATCAGGTGTTCTTCACCCGCGATATCGAAAGCGCGCTGATCAAGGGCCTGATCCTTTCGCAGCCCAACAACTACAGTGCTGAACTGCGTGACCAATTGGGCGCCAAGTTGCCGTACTACTTGATACGCGCCAAGGATTTCATCGAAAGCAACGCCCGCGAAGACATGCACCTGGAGGACATCGAGGCGGCAGCAGGCGTGTCCCGCTTCAAACTGTTCGAAGGCTTTCGCAAACACTTCGGCGTCTCGCCCATGGCTTACCTGAAAAAGTATCGCCTCGGCGCGGTGCGCCAGGAAATTCTCGAAGACGCCTCGGTGCGCAACATCTCGGTGATCGCAATGTGTTGGGGGTTCTCGCATCTGGGTCGGTTCGCCAGCGAATACCGCAAGCTGTTCAACGAAACGCCGAGCGCCACCTTGCAACGCAGCGAAGCCCGTCGCAACCGGTCGCTTTGAAATGACGACTTTACACGCCGCCACCGCCAACAGCGTGGGCCTGAACTTGTCGCTGATGTGCCGCGAGCCGGTTTTCACCAGCCGTTCGGCGCAGGAAACCCAGCGTTTGATGGGGCAAGCGCTGGTGGAGCATGAGCTGGATTGGCCACGGGGCGGTGTCGACACGGCGTTCTATCGCGGCCAGGTCGCCAGCTGCGAACTGTATGCGTTGCGCTACGGTGGCCAGGTGGAGATCCGCCCGCGGCCTTTCGAAGATTTCGTACTGGTACAGATGCCACTGCGCGGCAGTGCCACCCTTGAGTCCGACGGCATGGGCTATGGCGTCAGCCCCGGAGAAGTGGCGATTCTGTCCCCGCGTGAACACGCGCGTGTGGTGTGGGAGGAGGGCTGTGAGCAACTGATCCTCAAATTGCCACGGGCATTGCTCGACGCCAGCCAGAACGCGCTGGCCGACGATTTGCCATCGGACTTCACGCTGGCGCCGGTCAGCCGCCTGCAACGGCCCCTGGCCATGCGCTGGTTTCGACTGGTCAGCGAATTGCTGGAGCATCTACCCGATGGCGAAGCGAGCGCTACGCCTTCGCGCTGGTTGCAGCATCTGGAGCAGAGCCTGCCGCTGTTTCTGCTCAGCCATTGTGGCATTACACAGCAAGAATCCTCGTCGCCGCGCCAGCCCACACGCCAACTGCAGAAAATCGAAGCGTGTATGCGCGAGCACCTTGCCCAGGGCATTACGCTGGCAGAATTGGCGGTTGCCGTCGGGGTAAGCATTCGCAGCTTAAATACCTTGTGCCAGCGCGAATACGGTCAAAGCCCTATGGACCGCTTGCGCGGATTACGCCTGGAAGCCGCCCGGGAGTACTTGCTGGCGAGGCCCTATTCCAGCGTGACTGAGGTGGCGCTGGAATTCGGCTTTGGCCATGTGGGGCGGTTTGCCAATTACTATCGGCAGCGGTTTGGCGAGCTGCCAAAGCAGACGATGAAGTCTCAGGCATGAGCAGGAAACGAGAGCACAAAAAAACCCGCCATAAGGCGGGTTTTTTTGATGGCTGGAGATTTTGATCTCCGAACCTTGTCTGGCTCCACGACCTGGACTCGAACCAGGGACCCAGTGATTAACAGTCACTTGCTCTACCAACTGAGCTATCGCGGAATGGCGCCTATGTTACTGATTCAAAAAGAGAAGTCAAGCGCCTGATATTAACTTCCGCGATTCATGGGGACGGACGGTGGTTTATCGGTGATTGGCGGTTACCAGAATCACTGGCGGGGTCTACCATGGCTGCCCGGAAGTGGTTACACGCGCTGCCGGCCATTCGCCGAAAAGGTACGCGCCATGTCTCGTTTGACCTCCACAACGCCTCGAAACCACGAGGTGCCTGCATGAGCATCACCCAGATCAGTCTGCCCAAAGGGGTTGGTCCGCACGCTGAAAAACTCTTCGACGCAATTACCCAGGCCAGCACCTCTGATGAGTTGAATCGCGCCGGTGGCAAGGCTGAAGGGTTCGTCCTGGGCCTGGAAAGCACCAAGGCGATCAAGAGCCAGGTTGCCGAAGCGCTTTACGTCGCCTATGACGACGCCGCCAGCCAGCGCGCGACCGAGTTGGCCTAGCCGCCGAAAGTGATCGTGCCAAGCATCAGTTTGGCATACAGCGCCGTGGCGCCCAGTTGCACCAGCCACAAGGCCAGACCGCCGAGAAATACGCCGGCAGCGACTTGCATCACCAGGTTGTTGCCGCGTTGTTTGGCCGGGGCGCGAGGGGTGAAGCGATCCAGGTCATCCAGGTCATCGCGGTCAGCACGCAGGTTGTCGTTTTTCATATCGGCTCTCATAAGACATCTCAGGTACAAACACAAAAAAAACCTGTAGATACTCTGTTCACGGTCAAGCTTTCGCGAGATGTTTTTCGCTAAAA